>JBDSFV010000140.1:0-6774 GCA_039919355.1 Luteimonas sp.
CGGGAAACAGCGAGAACCGCGCCACTGAAATTTCTGAGATCTCGCGTTCGCTCAAGGCGCTGGCCAAGGAGCTGCAGGTGCCGGTCATGGCGTTGTCTCAGCTCAACCGTTCGCTGGAAACACGTACCGACAAGCGTCCGGTGATGGCCGACCTGCGCGAGTCCGGCGCGATCGAGCAGGACGCGGACTTGATCGTCTTCATCTATCGCGACGAGTACTACAACAAAGACAACTCGCCGGACAAGGGCCTGGCCGAGATCATCATCGGCAAGCAGCGCAACGGTCCGACTGGGGCGCTCAAGCTGAAGTTCTTCGGCGAGTACACGCGCTTCGACAACCTGGCGCACGACTCAGTGGGGAGTTTCGAGTAGTTCCCGTAGTAGCCATCCGATCAGAGGAGCGATGGTGCGATGCCAAATACATACGCTGTCCAACTATGGATCGATACCACCGGGACCACACCGACCGAAGTACTCACCGAGCAGGTCAGGGCCGCGGACAGGTACGAGGCGGTGGCATTGGCGCGGCACTTGGTCGAGTTGCAACACCCGCAGATCAACCTGGCGAGAATGGATACCTGGTTCGTGGCGAAGCGCCTGGATTGATCTGGTAGCCCGGAAGCAAGCTCTCATTCCCGTAAAAAACACGACTCGTAGGATGGGTTGAGCGCAGCGATACCCATCACGCAGCCACCCCAGCCTGCGTTGTTGTTTGTCAGAGCTTCCGGCCGCGCAGCGAGTGGAACGCATTAAGTAGCACCAGCGATCTAGGAATCACCCGTATGGATTCCCGCCTTCGCGGGAATGACGGGCAAAGAGCAAAGTCACTGGATTCCTGCTTTCGCAGGAATGACGGGCGTGGGGGAACGCCGCTTCGTTATTACAATGGCCGTATGGCCCGCCCAACCTCCGCCACCATCCACACCGACGCGCTGCGCCACAATCTTGGCGCGATCCGTGCTCGTGCGCCCAACAGCCGCGTCATGGCGGTCGTCAAGGCCGACGGTTACGGCCATGGTCTCGAACGCGTCGCTCGCGCGCTTGCGGGTGCCGATGCCTTCGGCGTCGCCGCGCTGTCGGACGCCGAACGCCTGCGTGCCGCCGGGCTGTCGCAGCCGATCGTGCTGCTCTCGGGCTTCGACGATCCCGACGACCTGCCACAGTTGCGCCGGCTCAACGTCGAGACCACCGTCCACCACGCCACCCAGCTGGAGATGCTGGAGCAAGCCGCACCGGGCGAACCGATCCGTTGCTGGCTCAAGCTCGACACCGGCATGCACCGGCTCGGCTTCGCGCCGGAACACGTGCGCGAGGCGCATGCACGGCTGGTAGCGATGCCGGCAGTGGCCGACGACATCGTGCTGATGAACCATTTCGCCAGCTCCGACGACTTCGACGGCAGTTCTTCCAATGGCAGGCAGACCCGCGAACAGCTGCGCCTGTTCGCCGAGGCTACCGCCGGACTGCCGGGCGCGCGATCGCTGGCCAATTCAGCGGCGGTGCTTGGCTGGCCCGACGCGCACTTCGACTGGGTGCGGCCGGGCGGAGCGCTGTACGGCATCTCCGTGGTCGAGGGCAGCACCGGTGCCGATTTCGGCCTGCGCCCGGCGATGACGCTGGCGACGCGCCTGATCGCGGTCAACTGCATCCGCAAGGGCGAGCGCATCGGCTACTCGGCGACCTGGGAATGCCCCGAGGACATGCCGGTCGGCGTGGCCGCGATCGGCTATGGCGACGGCTATCCGCGCCACGTGCCGGCAGGCACGCCGGTTCTGGTCAACGGGCGACGGGCCGACATCATCGGCCGCGTGTCGATGGACCTGATGACCATCGATCTGCGCACCCAGCCCGGCGCGAAGCCGGGCGATCCGGTGGTGCTGTGGGGCGAAGGGCTGCCGGTCGAGACCATCGCCTCCGCAGCCGGCACCATCGGCTACGAGCCGGTGTGCTCGATCACCCGGCGCGTGCGCTTCGTCGAGGACTGACGGCCTCCAACGTCGTCATTTCGAGGCGTGGCCGAGAAATCTGTTTGCAGATCCGAATGACAGCACATTCCTCGCTGCGCTCGGAATGGCAGCCGGAGCGTTGACGGTGTTTGGCGTCGCGTGATTCACTCGCCGCAACACACCGGAGGTGAGCGTATGGCCACGTCGAAGCCGCGTCAGCGCGCGCGCCGCGAACCGATGTCGCGGGTCGATACCGCATGGCTGCGGATGGAGCGGCCGACCAACCCGATGATGATCACCGGCGTGCTGATGTTCGCCGAACCGATGTCGCTGCCGCGGCTGAAGCAGGTGATCAGGCAGCGTTTCCTGGCCTATGCGCGCTTCCGGCAGAAGCCCGTGGACACGCCGACCGGTGCGTCGTGGCACGACGACGAACACTTCGACCTCGACTGGCACGTGCGCCTGAGCGCGCTGTCGGGCAGGGGCGACAAACAGACTTCCGGGAAGCTCGCGCTCGAGCGCTTCGTCAGCCAGCTCGCGTCGAGTCCCCTGGACAAGAGCAAGCCGCTGTGGCAGTTCCACCTCATCGAGAGTTACCAGGGCGGTTCCGCGCTGGTGGCGCGGATCCACCACAGCTACGCCGATGGCATCGCGCTGGTGCAGGTGTTGCTGTCGCTGACCGACACCGCGCGCCATCCGGTCAAGGGCAGCGAACTGGCGAAGGCCTGGCTCAAGCAGGACGGCGCCGATGTCGCGCGCAGGGTCGGCGCGGTCGATCGTTACATGAAGCTCGGCGGCAGGATGATCGGGCAGGGCATGGCGATGTACCGCGATCCCACCCTCGCCGGGATGCTGGCGAAGGAAGGCGGCGAGATCGCGCGCGAACTGCTGCACGCGCTGGCGCTGCCGGACGATCCGCCGTCGCTGCTGCGCGGCCGCCTTGGCATCAGCAAGCGCGTGGCCTGGGCCGAACCGCTCGACCTGGAGGAAGTCAAGGCCGTCGGCCGTGCCTGCGACTGCACCGTCAACGACGTGCTGATGGCCACCGCCGCCGGTGCGCTGCGCGATTACATGCTCGAGCGCGGCGAGGCGGTCGATGGCATGACCTTGCGCGCCACCGTGCCGGTCAACCTGCGTCCGCTGGAGCATGCGCGCAAGCTCGGCAACCACTTCGGGCTGGTGTTCCTCGAGCTGCCGGTGGGCGAAGGCAACCCGGTACGGCGTTTGCAGCGGGTCGCCGAGTGCATGGACCAGCTCAAGGGTTCGCGTCAGGCGATTGTCGCGTTCGGGTTGCTGGCCGCGCTCGGGATGGCGCCCTCGGCGCTGCAGGAAGTCGCGCTCGAGCTTTTCAGCCGCAAGGCGACCGCGGTCGCGACCAACGTGCCGGGGCCGCAGCAGCCCTTGTACATGGCCGGCTGTGCGCTGCGCGAGATGATGTTCTGGGTGCCGCAGACCGGGTCCATCGGCGTCGGCATCTCGATCATGAGCTACAACGGCCGGGTCCATTTCGGCCTGATCGCCGATGCCCGGCTGATCCCCGATCCCGATGCGGTGATCCGCCGCTTCGGCCCGGAGTTCGACAAGCTGCTGTACCTGGCTCTGATGGGGAACTGGGACCGGGCACTTGACGCCGAGGCTGCCGAGGCGCTGATGCCGACCGGCGGCTGAACATACCTGGTGGCCCATCACCCGCCAATGACACCGGCGTGCTTACCTTGGATCGCGTATTCAGGTCCGTTTTTGGACCGCCCACCGCGATCAGGAGAAACACCATGAGCAAGCTCGCCACGACCGGGATCGCCGCCGCCCTTGCCGGCGCAATGCTGTTGACCAGTTGCGCCACCTACACCGGCCAGACCAACGATCCGAACGATCCCAACCGCACCCGTACCGGTGCCCTGATCGGCGCCGGCATCGGCGCGGTCGCGGGCCTGCTCAGTGGCGGCGACGCCGTCGAGCGCCGTCAGCGCGCATTGGTCGGCGCCGGCGTCGGCGGCCTGGCCGGTGGCGGGATCGGCGCCTACCAAGATCGCCAGGAAGCCGAGCTGCGCCGCCAGATGGCCGGCACCGGCGTCGATGTCGTCCGCCAGGGCGACAACATCACCCTCAACATGCCGGGCAACATCACCTTTGCCTTCGACAGCAGCAACCTGCAGTCGCAGTTCTATCCGGTGCTCGACAACGTTGCCGGCACCCTCAACCAGTACAACCAGACCGTGGTCGAGGTGGCCGGTCATACCGACAGCGTCGGTACCGACGCCTACAACCAGCAGCTGTCGGTGCAGCGCGCCAACTCGGTGGCCGGCTATCTCTCCAGCCGGGGCATGATGCAGCAGCGGATGATCGTCGTCGGCGCCGGCGAGACCCGCCCGATCGCCAGCAACGCTACTGATTCCGGTCGCGCCCAGAACCGCCGCGTCGAGATCACGATCGTGCCGGTCCGCAGCTGACGGATACAGCCACCTGAAACAACGGGCCGCGCAAGCGGCCCGTTTTCGTTTGTGGCGCCGATGCCGTGGCCGCGCGGTCGACCGTCCCTTAACCGCCGATCGTGTATGGGTTAAAAGGATGCTTCATCATTTCGATCCGGAGCCGGGGACGACGCGGCCGCCCGGCAGGGAATGCGCCGCGAGGAGCGCGGCCCGACGTCGCCCGCGCGCAGTTGTTGCGTTCGGCGACGCGGCAGTTCGTCGAAGGCGACGTGCAGCACTGGTGGCTGCCGCCTTTGGGGCAGGGCATCCGCACGCGCATGAGCGACGACCGCCTGTGGCTGGCCTATGTCGCCGCGCACTATGTCGTCGTCAGCGGCGACGCCGCGGTGCTGGACGAGTCCGTGCCCTTCATCGAAGGCACGCCGCTCAAGGACGATCAGGCCGAGGCGTTTTTCCAGCCCGGGATCAGCGCCGAACAGGGCAGCCTGTACGAACACGGCGCGCACGATCGATGTCAGCCTGGCATTGGGCGCGCACGGCCTGCCGCTGATCGGCACCGGCGACTGGAACGACGGCATGAACCGCGTCGGCGAGCACGGCCGCGGCGAGAGCGTATGGCTGGCGTGGTTCCTGATCGCCACCATCGAGGCGTATGCCGGTTTCGCCGATGCCCGCGGCGAGCATGCGCGCGCCGCGCACTGGCGGCAATGCGTCCAGGCGCTGCGTGGCACGCTGGAAAACAGCGGCTGGGACGGCGCCTGGTATCGGCGCGGTTACTACGACGACGGCGCGCCGCTGGGATCGGCCAGCAGCAGCGAATGCCGGATCGATACCATCGCGCAATCGTGGAGCGCGATCGCCGGTGCGAGCGATCCGGCGCATGTCGCACAGGCGATGCGCTCGGTCGAGACGCACCTGATCCGCCACGACGACAAGCTCGCGCTGCTGTTCACGCCGCCATTCGACAAGCCGGCATTCAACGGGACGTCGTTCGACAAGAGCAAACACGACCCGGGCTATATCGCCGGCTATCCGCCCGGCGTGCGCGAGAACGGCGGCCAGTACACGCACGGCGCGATCTGGTCGGTGTTCGCGTTCGCGCAACTCGGGCAGGGCGAACGCGCCGCGGAACTGTTCTCCATCCTCAATCCGATCCGCCATGCCGATACGGCCGAGCGCATCGCGCGCTACCGGGTCGAGCCCTACGTCGCCTGTGCCGACGTGTATTCGGTGGCGCCGCATGTCGGTCGCGGCGGCTGGACCTGGTACACCGGTGCGGCCGGCTGGCTGTATCGCGCGGGCCTGGAAGCCATCCTCGGTTTCCGTGTGCAGGGTGACACGCTGCTGCTGGAACCATGCATTCCGGCCTCCTGGCCCGGCTTCGACATCGTCTATCGCCATCGTTCGGCGGAATACCGGATCGAAGTCGACAACGCCCAGCGCGCCGGTCATGGCGTGGCCGCGATCGAACTCGACGGTCATGCCTTGCCTGTCGATCCGTGTCGCGTCGCATTGCACGACGACGGCGCCGTGCATCGGGTCAAGCTGACCCTCGGCCGCGGCAACCCTTGATCGCTTTCCCATCGTTTTCGACACGGCGACGACTCGCTGCCGTCAACGCAGCCGGACAGCTATAACGGCAGCCCACGTTGCCCCGGCGACCAGCGGCTTACATCCAGCTGCGCCGTGCCGATGCCCAGCCCGCGCACCCACTTCG
The DNA here is from genome assembly GCA_039919355.1 of Luteimonas sp. Taxonomy (GTDB): domain Bacteria; phylum Pseudomonadota; class Gammaproteobacteria; order Xanthomonadales; family Xanthomonadaceae; genus Cognatiluteimonas. The sequence continues at coordinate 6,095 of JBDSFV010000140.1, forward strand.
CCGAGGCGTCGAGCGATCCCCATGTCTTCGGGCCGCCCCTGGAGGTGGCCGCCACCACGGTGGACGTCCCCATGTCCACCTCGACGTGGAAGCGGGCGCCGTCGGCGATGATCCGCAGCCGCTTGACCGCGCCGGCTTCCACCAGGGTGCGCAGGGTCTTCTCATTCATCGACAGGCTCCTTGCTGACAGGTTCCTCGAACAGCTCCACCTGCTCGGGGATCGGAATGCCCGCGGCCTCGCAATGACGGCGGATCAGCAGCTCGATCAGGTTGGCCACGCTGCGGTGCTCCTGCAGGGCCGCCACCCGCGCTGCTTCCTTCAGCGCCGGGTCGATCCGCAGGTTGAGGGTGCTGGTCTTCTTCGGGGCCATCGGGACTGGCGGGCGGGGTAGTGATGGCAATGTAACGCAGATGTGCGGCTCACGGAACCCGAGGCCACGATTGCCGTTTTTTGCCCCAACGATGGCGCTCGCCATCGATGGCACTTCTCGCGACTCGCGTGCCGCTCGCGCGCCCTGAAGAAACAGGGTGTGTCCGACAAGGTACTGGGCGCGGCGTTGCGCGATCTCGCTGCCTGACGCCGCACAAAAAACGGGCCGCTTGCGCGGCCCGTCTTCTTCGATTGGTGGAGGTGGCGGGAATCGAACCCGCGTCCGAAGGCACTCCATGCCCGGCACTAC
>JBDSFV010000141.1:0-13640 GCA_039919355.1 Luteimonas sp.
TCCTCGAACTCCAGTGTGCACAGCGAGTGGGTGATGCCTTCCACCGCGTCGCCCAGCGCATGCGCGTAGTCGTACATCGGATAGATCGGCCAGGCAGCGCCGGTGTTCTGGTGCTCGAGGTGCTTGATGCGGTAGAGCGCCGGGTCGCGCAGGTTGATGTTGCCGCTGGCCATGTCGATCTTCGCGCGCAGCGTGCGGGCGCCGTCGGGGAACTCGCCGGCGCGCATGCGGCGGAACAGATCGAGGTTTTCCTCGATGCTGCGATCGCGGTACGGCGAGTTGCGGCCCGGCGAGGTCAGTGTGCCGCGGTACTCGCGCACCTGCTCGGCGGTCAGGTCGCACACGAAGGCATCGCCCTGGCGGACCAGCTTCTCGGCGGCGAGGTAGAACACCTCGAAGTAATCCGAGGCGTGGCGCAGCTCGTGCCACTGGAAGCCGAGCCAGTGCACGTCATCCTGGATCGCGCGGACGTACTCGGGGTCTTCCCTGGCCGGGTTGGTGTCGTCCAGGCGCAGGTTGCAGCGACCGCCGAACTCGTTGGCAATGCCGAAATCCAGGCAGATCGCCTTGGCATGGCCGATGTGCAGGTAGCCGTTGGGCTCGGGCGGGAAGCGGGTCTTGACGGACTGGTGCCTGCCGCTGGCGAGGTCGTCGCGGACGATCTGGCGGATGAAGTCGGACCTGGCCGGCGCGACGGCCTCGACGTCGGTACTCTCCGGAATAGAGCGACCGGTAGCGGCGACGGATTCGGACAGCGGCTTGGACACGGGCATGCGGATCGCGACGAAACAGCTGGCAGTGTAGCCGAGCGGCCTGTGCCGCCGCCGTGATCCGTTGAATGGCACGGAAGTTGCTTTCCGCGTTCACAGGGGGTGGTCATGCAGGTCGTCTACCAAGCCGGGAACCTGATCGATGCGCACCTGGTCCGGATCGCGCTGGAGCAGGCACAGATTCCCGCGTTCGTGCTCGGCGAGGCACTGGTTGGCGGCATCGGCGAATTGCCGGCCTGCGGGCTGGTCGCGGTGTGCGTCCCGAGCAGCTGCTGGCCGGAAGCGCGGGCGCTGGTCGCGGCGTTGCCGCTGGCGATCGGCGAAGCCGGGGCACCTGCCGACCTGGCATGGCCCGGTGGTGCGATCCAGGCCTGACGGATGCGAAATCTGCGCGGCAACGTCCACGAGCGGTTGTTCGCAGCCGGCATGGCATGGCTGCTGGTGCTGTTCGCGGCCGGCGTGATCGCCGCCACCCGCCATGTCGCCGACCAAGTGCCGGTGCGGCTGCAGGCTGGCGCCGGCAATGCGCCACTCAGCAATGACGGCGGCGCGCTGCTGCTGACAGGCGGCGTTGCACGTGAGGCTGTCGTGCTTGCGCGTTTCAACCTGCCACCGCCGGATCCCGCGCAGTCACGCTGGGTCGTCTGGCTGGGTCGCGACCCAGTCGATGCGGTCTGGCTGGAGGGTGCTGGCTGGACCAGTGCGCGTCGCGATTTCTTCCGGCCGGCCGCGGACGAGGGCGTGCTGCCGAGTGGCTTCCTGTTGCCGCTGCCCGCGACCTGGCAGGGCGACATCGCGTTGAGCCTGCATGCGCAGGGCAGTGTGCGCAGCGCGCTGCGGCCGCGGGTGCTGCGCGAGGCGGCGGCGATGCAGCTGGCGCATCGCGCGATCGCGCTGAATTGCATGATTTACGCCGGCATGTTCGTGCTCGCATTGCTGGCGCTGGCGTTGTATTCGGCTGCGCGCGAACGCTCGTTCCTGGCGTTGTTCGGTTGTGCCTGTGCTGCATTGCTGCTGTTGGCTGCGGAAAACGGCCATCTCTACCTGCTGCCGGGTTTTGGCCTGCTGGCGGGCTGGCGCGGCGCCGGCCTGTGGGCGCTGGGTTTGCTGTTTTGTGCCGCGGCGCTGCAGATGCTGCTGCGTTATGCCGACCTGCGCGACGGCATCACCCCGGCCGCGCGTCTGTTCGATGGCTACTGCATCGCGCTGGTCGCGCTGGCGGCGTTGTGCCTGCTCGACCTGCGCGCGCTGGATCCGTGGCTGCAGTCGCTGGTGATGCTGGCCTGGTTCGGCACCGGCGTTGGCGCCATCGTGGTGCTGGTCGATGCGGTGCGCCGGCGCGTGCCGATGGCCTGGTCGATCCTGCTGCTGGTGCTGCTGACCGCTGCCGCGGCGCTGGTGCGCGCGGCGTTGTCGCACGGTTACCTGGTCGACATGTTGTGGACGCGCCACGGCTACCAGTTTGCGCTGGTGGTGACGACCGCGGTGCTGATGGTCGGCCTGATCGGCCGGATCGGCGAGTTTCGCGACCAGCGCGATCGCGACCGCCTGGCGCGGGTCGATTCCGAGCGCCGAATGGGCCGCGAATCGGCCCGTGCCGAGCTCACCCTGGCGCTGCAGACGCGGCTGCGCGCACTGGAGGCGACCGACATCGAATGGACCGCGTTCCGATTGCTGCTCGAACACCTGTTGCCGCAGATGCCGGTGGAGTCCGCGGCGGTGGTCGCCTACGGCTACCACGGCCACGACCTGCTGGTGGTGGAGCCGGCCGAACGCAAGCAGGCAGTGCACGATGACGTGGCCGCGCGCTGTTTGCCGCTCAAGCGCCTGGCGTTGCAGTCGATGTCGCTGCAGCAGCCGGGTGCCAACGCCGGTAGTGCATACACCGAAGCGTTGCTGCCGCTGCCGATCCACGCGCCGGGCTGGGGCTTGCTGTTGCTGCGGCGCGCCGGCAGCGACGGCTTCAGCACCGAGGAGATGGCGCTGGCCAGCGAGTTCGCGCGGCTGTCGACGCTGCATGCAGACGAAGCACTGGCGGCGTTCCAACTGCAGCGCTCGGCCGAACTCGACGCACTGACTGGCGCCTTCAATCGCCGCAGCATCGACCAGTGGCTGGCGCGCGCCTTCCTCGACGCGCATCGCCAGCAGCAGGCGTTGTCGCTGCTGTTCATCGATATCGACCATTTCAAGGGGATCAACGATCGGCGCGGCCATGCCGGAGGCGACCATTGCCTGCGGCAGGTCGCAGCCGCCTTGCGCGGTGCGTTGGATGCTGGCGATATGCTCGGCCGCTACGGCGGCGAGGAATTCGTCGCGCTGCTGCCCGGGCGTGGTGGCGCCGAGGCCCGCGAGATGGGCGAGCGGGTGCGCGCCGGGGTCGAGCGTTGCGAGATCGAGTACGAGGGAGGAGCCGAACACCTGACGGTCAGCGTCGGTGTCGCCACGCGGCTGGACCGCGAGAGCACGCCGGCGGCCGCAATCGAACGTGCCGACAAGGCGCTGTACGCCGCCAAGCGCGGTGGCCGCAACTGCGTGCACGTTGCGCCCGCGGTATTCACCTGACCTGCGCGTGTCGACGGCATACTGGCGGCCGGTCGCAACGGAACCAGCCATGTTCGGGCTAGAGAAATTGGGGATTGGCGCCTACAAGCAACGCATGCCGCGACGTGAGGACGCGTCACCGGGTCGCGACAGCGCGATGCCGCTGCACAACGTCCACCACGTGCATGGCAGGCCGTTGCGAGACGACTTCGCCGGAATGCAGCGCGTGCAGTTCGGAATGGGCTGCTTCTGGGGCGCCGAGCGCAAGTTCTGGTCGCTGCCCGGAGTGGTCACCACCGCCGTCGGTTACGCCGGCGGCTGCACGCCGAACGCGACCTATCGCGAGGTCTGCAGTGGCCAGACTGGCCATGCCGAGGTCGTGCTGGTGGTCTACGACCCGGCGCTGGTGTCGTTCGAGCAATTGCTGCAGGTGTTCTGGGAAAGCCATGACCCGACCCAGGGCATGCGCCAGGGCAACGACGCCGGCACCCAGTACCGCTCCGCGATCCATTGCGACACGGAAGCGCAATACGCCGCCGCGCTCGCCGGTCGCGATGCCTACCAGCAGCGCCTTCGCGAAGCCGCCTACGGCGAGATCACCACCGAGATCCTGTATCCGGCGCCGACCTTCTATTACGCCGAGGACGAGCACCAGCAGTACCTGGCGAAGAATCCCGCGGGCTATTGCGGGATCGGTGGCACCGGCGTGTCGTGCGCGGTCGGCCTGGAAACCTGAGCGTGGCAACCAGAACCGCCTACAGCGGCGTGATCGCGCAGACGTAGACGATCTCGCAAGCTCCGGCGTCGGTATCGCTGCGCGACAGCGAACTACGCCAGCGCCAGCCGTCGGGCGCGGTCGCCTCCACCAGCCAGCCGTCGATGCGCACGCGTTCGCCGCGGCGCACGCCGTGCAACGCCGCTGCAGTCGTGGCGTCGGACGGGATCAGGTGCATGTTCGCGCTCGACTGCGCGATTTCCGCCGGCGGTAGCGGCGCCTCGCCGGTCCACTGATAGTGGTACCAGCGCGACGACTGGCTGATCTCGAGCCGTGACAGCACCGCTTCGTCGCGCATGCGGCCCCAGCCCAGGGCGAGGTCGGTTGGCGACAACTCGGACTCGCGTCCGAAGCTGTAATCCTCGCGCGACAGCACCCGCGCGTCGATGCTGAAACCTGCCAGCGGCTGCAATTGGGCAGCGGCGAGCCGGAACGGCGACAACGACGCCGGCACCGGCGATTGCAGCGGTGATGTCGCACCGGCGACCACGCGCGGCGGCGGCGGGCAATGCGGATTCGCGCCGTTCGCGATGGCTGCGATCGCGGGCACGTGCGGCGACTTTGGCGAAAACCACCAGCCGATCTCGGCGATGGCGAGCGTCAGCAGCATCCAGCCGCGCAGGCTCATCGCTTCGCCTTGCGCGTGCGCGCCGGCTTGCCGGCAGCGACAGGAGGAGCGGAGCCCAGCAATTCGCGCGGCAGTGCACGGAATTGCTGCGCCAGCTGCTGCAGGAAATCGCCCATCGCCGAACTGCGCCGCCAGACCATCGCGATCTCGCGGCTCGGCGGCTTGTCGCGGAACCGCAGCAGCTGGATATCGGGCGAAGGCGGTACCGGCGGTTGCACCGCCAGGGTCGGGAGCAGGGTGATGCCGACGCCCGCGGCCACCATCTGCCGCAACGTTTCCAGGCTGGTGGCGCGGAACCCGTCGCGCTCATCGGCGCCGGCGAGGCGGCAGACGTCGAGCGCCTGGTCGCGCAGGCAATGGCCTTCCTCGAGCAGCAGCAGGTGTTCGTGGTCGAGGTCGTGCAGTTCAAGCGGCGTGTCGCGGGTCGCGAACGGATGCGACCGAGGCACCGCCAGCAGGAACGGTTCCTCGAACAAGGGCTCGACATGCAACTGCTCGTCGTGCAGCGGCAGCGCCAGCAGAGCGGCATCGAGGCGGCCGTCGCGCAGGCGCGAGAGGATCTGGTCGGTCTTCTCCTCGACCAGCAGCAGTTCCAGCCGCGGGAAGCGCGCGCGGATGCCCGGCAGCACGTGCGGCAGCAGGTACGGCGCGAGCGTGGGGAACAGACCCAGCCGTACCGTGCCCGCCTCCGGATCCTGGCTGCGCCGTGCGAGCTCGCCCATCTGCGCCACTTCGGCGAGCACCCTGCGCGCGCGTTCGGCGATCTCGCGGCAGATCGGGGTCAGCATCACCCGTCGCGGCGCGCGTTCGACCAGCGACACCCCGAGTTCGTCCTCCAGCTTGCGGATCTGGGTCGACAAGGTGGGCTGGCTGACGAAGCTGGCCGCGGCGGCGCGGCCGAAATGTCTGTGCTCGGCGAGGGCGACCAGATATCGCAGGTCACGCAGGTTCATCGCAGCGCTCGATCGGTCCAGACTATCGCCATCATAGGAACAATCCATTTCCCGAATCAAACCGCGCCCCGCAGACTGAACCTGTCCGACCTGCGCAACACGCTTCCCGACTACGCCAAGGACCTCAAGCTCAACCTCGATTCGGTATTGAGCGAAACCGGCGCAGCAGGACTCGACGGCAAGCAGATCCGCGCGATCGCGCTGGCCTCGGCGATCGCCGCGCGCCATGCACCGCTGGTCGCCGCGATCGGGGCCTTCGCCGCGGAGCAGCTGTCGCCGGAAGAGCTCGATGGCGCGAAGGCGGCGTCGGCGATCATGGTGATGAACAACATCTACTACCGCGCCACCCACCTGATCCACAACGACGAGTACGGCCAGCTGCGTGCCGGCCTGCGCATGAACATCATGGGCAATTCGGGCCTCGACAAGATCACTTTCGAGTTGGCATCGCTGGCGGTCTCGGCGATCAACGGGTGCGGCGCCTGCCTGGACTCGCACGAACGCGTGATCCGCGAGCACGACGTCAGCGCGCAGGGCGTGCAGAGCGCGCTGAAGATTGGTGCTGTGGTCCATGCAGTCGCTGTCACCCTGGAACAGAACCAAGCCGCCTGACAGCTTCGAACCACAGACCGCTGGCGCTCAACCTGCAAGCGGGCCGCTTCGTATCCGCAAATTGACGGCGTCATTCTTGGCGCAGCCTGCGATCAAGCGCGTTTCTACGCGTGAGATAGCGCAGGAACCTTGAGCAGTAGCTGGCCAGCCCAGAGTCGTAGGGAAACGCCACCGGAATCTGCAGCGCCTGACCGGCGCGCGACTCATGCACCGTCGGCGGGAGCCGGGTTCCAGGAATGGGTTTCGCTCTGCGCATCGCGACACCAGGCATAGAGCGCGTCGTAGACGATCACGCCGGCTTCGAGCATTTCGTGGTCGTCCGGGTAACGCTGCGACAGCCCCAAGGAGATCGCCAGCAGGCCTGCGCATTGCGGTGCAAGATCGAGCCGTGCGGTATCGGCACCGCGCACGATTACCGCGAGTTGGGCCAGTGCTGGATCGTTCTCCAAGGCATATTTGTGGATGAAAGCATCGAAGCTGCAGCGCTCATCGACGTGGCTCAGCTCCACGTCCGGCACGTCGTAAGGAACAGCGCCCGTGTCGCGCGCCACCGCGATGACTTTGTCCTTGGGCACGAAGAGGAACTCGGCCTGCTCGTCGATGAAGCGGCGGACCAGCCAGGGGCAGGCGATCCGATCGATCTTGGGACGCTCTCGGGTGACCCAGCGCATGTTCGATGTCCTCGGTTGGTTGTCGTGAATATGACATAGCTGTAGCATCCGTGACATGCCATCCGTCGATCCCCCTTGGCTGATGCTCGTCGCCTCCCTGACCGGGCGCAGCCCGACGCCGCGCATGCGGCTATGGCGTGCGCTCAAGGCCGCCGGTGCCGAATCCTTGCGTGATGGGGTCTATGTTCTCCCCGCCAGCGAAACCGCATGGACCTTGTTCATGGCGCAAGCCGATGAGGTGATCCGGGCGGGCGGCACGGCCCAGGTCATACCTTTCGCTGCAAACGACCCGGCCCAGGAGGCAGGGTTGCGGGTAGCGTTTGACCGGGCACCGGCCTATGCGGACGGGCTGGAGCGCCTGATGGCCCTCCTCGGCGAACTGCAGGGCTTGGCGGAAATCGAGGCCCGGCGCCGCTTGGCGGGGCTGCGCCGCGACCTCGGCGCTATCGGCGCCACGGATTTCTTTCCGGGTCCGGCCCGCGATCAGGTCGAGGCCGCATTGCACGATGCAGAAGCGGCGATCAACGCGCAGTTCTCTCCCGACGAGCCACACCCCGCCCACGGCGAGATTCCCCGTCGGGGCGTGGCTGACTATCACGGCCGGACCTGGGCAACGCGTCGACACCTGTGGATCGATCGCGTCGCATCGGCGTGGCTGATCCACCGCTTCATCGACCCCGACGCCCGCTTCGTGTGGCTGGCGCAGCCGGCGGACTGTCCGCGCGATGCGCTGGGCTTCGATTTCGATGGCGCCGAATTTACCCATGTCGGCCAGCGCGTGACGTTCGAGGTGCTAGTCACGAGTTTCGGCCTCGATAGCGATCCCGCTGTGCAGCGCTTGGGACGGTTGGTGCGCTATCTCGATGTGGGCGGCGTTCCGGTGCCGGACGCCTCCGGTTTTGCCAGTGTCATGGCTGGCGCCCGCGCCCGACACGGCGACGATGATGACCAACTGCTGCAAGACATGAGCACGATGCTTGACTGCCTGTATGCGGCCTACCTCGATCCCTCCGACCTGCCAGGAGAGCCCTCATGAATGTGATTTCTCGCCCTGCGTTGCTACACCCTCTTCGAGCATTCGTGCTGCTGGTTTGCATGGCCGGTGGATCGTTTTCAACCCACGCTGATGAAATCAGCACTGCGCAGATCGGCGAGGCCAGTGATGCCGACGCCAAGCGCATGCCCGATGGTGTGGTCCGAATCAGCTGGACCCGCACCGACGTACCGGTCCGCGTGGACGGCATGCGGCTGCCCGCGGCCGCGGGCTTGGGATCCTGGGCTGCCTTTGCACCCATGGGTGCAAAGGCCATGGTGATGGGTGACACCGCGGTGTTCGAGGATGAAGTGGACGCGGCGATGGATGCCGCCTTCGCGGGTGGATTGAGTGTCACCGGATTGCACAACCATTTTTTCTTCGATCAGCCGAAGGTCTATTTCATGCACGTCGGTGGCGAAGGACCGCCCATGAAGCTTGCGGCAAACATCAGGTCCGTGTGGGATGCGATCAAGACGGTCCGGGCCGAGCGAGCGGAGCCGGCGTCGGGGTTCGGCGGACCCACGCCCGCATCGGGCACATTGGATGCCGAGGCGATTGCGGAGATCGTCGGACATCCGGCGCCCGTCAGCGATGGCGTGGCCAAGGTCACGATCGGCCGCGAGGGCCGCATGCACGGCCAGACCATCGGCGCATCGATGGGCCTCACCACGTGGGCTGCTTTCAGCGGCAGCGACGAACTCGTCGCGATCGATGGCGACTTCATCATGACCGCCGACGAGGTGCAGCCGGTACTGCAGGCGCTGCGCCAGGGCGGCCTGCATATCGTCGCGCTGCACAACCACATGATGGGCGAGGCGCCGGCGTTCTACTTCACCCACTTCTGGGGCACCGGACGCGCCGCCGATCTCGCCCGCGCGTTCCGTGGAGCGCTGGACGCCCAAGCCAGAATCAGGGCGAAATCATCCCCCGCATCGAAGGAGTAAGCCATGTCCGCAGCCATCGCACCGGCCTTCGCCGGCCGTCACACGGTACAGCCGCTGCCCTTCGATTCGGGCAAGCTCACGGGCCTGTCGAAGAAGCTGATCGTCTCCCACCACGAGAACAACTACGGTGGCGCAGTCAAGAATCTCAACAAGCTCGAAGAGCAGCTTGCCCAAGTGAAAAAGGACACGGCGCCGTTCGTCGTCGGCGGTCTGCGTCAGCACGAGCTGATGTTCCGCAACTCGGCGACGCTGCACGAAGCCTATTTCGGCAACCTTGGTGGCGACGGCCGTCCTTCCGGGACGATCGTCGAGGCGCTGTCCGCCGCGTACGGCAACTTCGATCGCTGGGAGACCCATTTCCGGCTGACCGGTGCCAGCCTCGGTGGCGGCAGCGGCTGGGCGATCCTCGCCTTCGAGCTGCTGACCGGCGAGCTGCGCACGTTCTGGTCCGGCCACCACACCCAGGCGCTGGCGACGTCCATGCCCGTGCTGGTCATGGACATGTACGAGCATGCGTATCAGATGGATTACGGTGCGGCCGCGCTCAAATACAGCGACGCCTTCTTCGCCAACATTCAGTGGGACGAAGCGAACCGGCGCCTGGAACAGGCGCAAGCGTTGCACCGCCAGCTCGGCACTTGACCATACATGTCCAGCGCGCAGACCGCCTCAGCGCATTCCGTGGGCACGGAAGTCTCGTTGGGCGAAGCCACGCGCGTGTGGGCGAAAATCGGACTGCTGAGCTTCGGTGGTCCCGCCGGTCAGATCGCGTTGATGCACCGGGAACTGGTGGAGCAGCGCAAGTGGATCAGCGACACGCGCTTCCTGCACGTGCTGAACTACTGCATGTTGCTGCCCGGGCCTGAAGCGGCGCAGATGGCCATCTATATCGGCTGGTTGCTGCACCGCACCCTCGGCGGGATCATTGCCGGCCTGCTGTTCGTGTTGCCCGGCTTCGTCACCATCCTGGCGCTGAGCATCATCTACGTGCTCTACGGCCAGGTTCCGCTGGTGGCGGCCGTGTTCTTCGGTCTGAAGGCGGCCGTGCTGGCGGTGGTGATGGAGGCGGTGCTGCGGATCGGCCGCAAGGCATTGAAGAACGCGGTCATGGTGGCGATCGCGGCGCTGGCGTTCGTCGCCATCTACTTCTTCAAGGTGCCGTTTCCGCTGGTCATTCTAGGGGCCGGGTTGCTGGGCGTGGCCGGTCGCTGGTGGCTGCCGCGGAGCTTTCCTGCGCCCGCGTCAGGCGCGGCCGACGCTTCCTCGGAGTACCTCATCGACCGCTTGTTGGGCAGTGGCCAACTCCAGCACACGAAACCGTCCTGGTTGCGCGCGGTGCGGGTCACGCTGACCTGGTTGACGATCTGGTGGCTGCCGGTGCTCGCGGTGATCGGCGTGTTCGGCGTCAGCAGCGTTCTGGCGCAGGAAGGCATCTTCTTCAGCAAGACTGCCGTGGTGACGTTCGGCGGTGCCTATGCCGTGCTGGCCTATATCGCCCAGCAGGCGGTCGAGAACTATCAGTGGATCACGCCCGGCGAGATGCTCGACGGTCTGGCGCTGCCGAGACCACGCCCGGGCCGTTGATCATGGTCGTTCAGTTCGTGGCGTTCCTGGGGGCGTTCCGGCATGAAACCGGTCTGTCGCCGATCGCGGCGGGCATCACTGGCTCGGTGCTGACGACGTGGGTGACGTTCGCGCCGTGCTTCCTGTGGATTTTTCTCGGTGCGCCCTACATCGAGGCGCTACGCAACAACCGGGTACTGCACTCGGCGCTGTCTGCCATTACTGCGGCGGTGGTGGGCGTGGTGCTGAACCTGTCGGTGTGGTTCACCGTGCACACGGTGTTCGGCCAAGTCGATGAACGACGCTACGGACCGCTGCATCTGCAGATGCCGCAGTGGGACACGATCCAGTGGTTCGCGTTGGTGCTGGCGGTGGCCGCACTGCTTGCCATGCTGCGCTTCAAGGTCGGCATGGGCTGGACACTGCTCGGCAGCGCCGTGATTGGTGCGGTGTGGGTGCTGATGCCTTGACAGGCTGTTGGCCGTCGGGTTGTCGGCCGGTGGCTTGCCAGCGCTTGCAATGACAATGAGAACCATTATCATTGGGCCATCTGCACCGGAGGCTGCATGCTCGCGATCTGGATTCTGGTATTCCGGGAGGTACTCGAAGCGGCAATGATCGTCAGCATCGTGGCGGCCGCCACCCGTGGCGTGGCCGGCCGCTGGCGCTGGATCGGCACTGGGCTTGTGCTTGGCTGCGTCGGTGCGGCGGTTGTCGCTGCCGGCGCCGGTCGACTGTCCGGGGCGATGAGCGGGATGGGGCAGGAATGGTTCAACGCCGGTGTCCTGCTCGCCGCCACTGCGATGATCGGCTGGCACGTGGTGTGGATGGCGCGGCATGGCCGCGCGCTGGCGCAGCATGCGGACCGCTACGGCGCCGACGTGTCCTCTGGCCGCCGCCCGCTTGCGGCGTTGCTCATCGTGGTGGCGCTGGCGGTGCTGCGCGAAGGTTCGGAAGTCGTGTTGTTCGGCTACGGCATGCTGGCCGGCGGCTCGGCGTCTGGAACCTTGCTCGTCGGCGGCCTGTTCGGCCTGCTCAGCGGCGTGGCTGCGGGCCTGGCCATGTATGCGGGCCTGCTGCGGATCCCGATGCGGCATTTCTTCCGTGCGACCAACGGCTTGCTGATCCTGCTGGCCGCGGGTCTTGCCGCCGCCGCGGCCGGTTTCCTCACCCAGGCCGATGCGTTGCCGGCATTGGTCAATCAACTCTGGGACAGCAGTTGGCTGCTGTCGGACGACGCCTGGCTCGGCCGCACCCTGCATGCACTGGTCGGCTACAGCGCGCGCCCCAGCGGCATGCAGGTGCTGTTCTATCTCGCTACCGTGTTGCTGCTGGCCGGCGGCGCGCGCCTTGCCGCGCCGCGTCGGCAGGCCATGGTCGCCGTTCCCGATACTTCCGCATGAGGATCGATTGCGTGTCGAAAATTTCCGTCGTCTTGCTCGCGCTGGTGCTGTCGTTTCCCGCCGCAGCCGCCGAACCCCGCGAAGTGCGTTTGGTCATCCGCGACCATCGCTTCGTGCCGGCCGAGGTCGCGGTGCCGGCCAACACCAAGTTGAAGCTGGTGGTGGTCAACGAGGATGCGACACCGGAGGAATTCGAGAGCCATGAACTCAACCGCGAAAAGATCGTCACCGGCCGCGGCACGATCCAGGTCTACGTCGGTCCGCTCAAACCCGGGCGCTATCCGTTCTTCGGCGAATTCCACATGGACACCGCCCAGGGCGCGCTGGTCGCGAAGTAATCCTGCTGCCGAGACCTTTCCGGGCCACGCATTGCGCGGCCCGTCCCTTTCCTTCACCCAGATGAAAGCCATGACCTCGTCCAGGCAGCCTCTGTTTGCCCGTGCCTTGCTCCTGTCCTGCCTGCTTCCCGCCAGTGCCGTCGCGTTCGCCGGCGCTGCCAACAAGGTCTATGCCCCGGTGGTCGTACGCGGCGAGACCGAATTCGAGTTCCGCGGCGGCTATCACGATTTCGACGGCGCCCCCAGCGAGCACGCGTTCGTGTTCGACGTCGGCTACGGCGTGACCGACCGCTGGAAGACCGAGCTGGTTCTGGAATACGCCGCCGAGGACGGCGAGCCGGGCCGGCTCGGGGCCTGGGAGTGGGAGAACGTGCTGGTGCTGACCGAGCAGGGCAAGTACTGGCTGGATGTCGGCCTGTTCGCCGAATACGAGCATACCTTCGCCAGCGGGCCGGACGAACTGAAGATCGGGCCGCTGCTGCAGAAGGAGATCGGGTCCACCGTCGCCAACCTCAACCTGCTGTTCGAGCGCGAAGTCGGTGCCGGCGCCGGCGACGCAATCGAACTGGACTACGCCTGGCAGGTGAAGTGGCGTGGCAACGAGGCGCTGGAATGGGGCTTGCAGGGCTTCGGTGGACTCGGCGAACTGGAGCACCTGGGCGAAGGCGACTCGCACATCCTCGGCCCGGCGCTGTTCGGCGTGAAGCGCCTGGCCGGTGGCGACAAGCTCGGCTACGACGCCGCGGTCCTCGCCGGTGTCAACGACGCCGCACCCGACGTCACCGTGCGCTTCCAGCTCGAGTACGAGATGTACTGAGCAGCGGGACGTCCCGTCGCATACTGTGCTGCCTGATCATCGAATCCGGCAGCCATGCCAGAACCGGTCCTGCAAAGCACGCTGACCTGCCCGCAGTGCGGGTGCCAGGCCACGGAAACCATTCCGGTGGATGCCTGCATGTTCTTCTACGACTGCACGGGTTGCGGCGTCCTGCTGCAGCCAAAGCCCGGGGATTGCTGCGTGTTCTGCTCGTACGGCACGTCGCCGTGCCCGCCCGTCCAGCAACAGCACGCCTGCTGTGACAGCCGGGATTCCACGGCGCGCTGATATGGCGCCCGGTTTTACGTTGCACTCACCGCGCACGGCCTAGGTTCCGCGCATGAAGCGTCCCCACCGGACGCAACGCGAGGCCGCCATGGAATCGAACCTGATGTTGCAGGCCGCGACAGGCCTGTTCGTGATCGCCGCACTCGGTGGCCTGGCGATGGCCGGCATCCGCTTCCTCGGCAAGCGCAATCCGCCGGTATGGCTGACGATGGCGCACGGCCTGCTGGCCGGCGCCGGGCTGACGCTGCTGATCTACGCGGCGTTGACCGTGGGTGTTCCGCGCATGGTGATGACCGCGCTG
>JBDSFV010000142.1:0-3098 GCA_039919355.1 Luteimonas sp.
CAGCGCGCGACCACCGCCGCGCGCGACGCAGGTCAACGGGTCGTCCGCGACCTGCACGTGCAATCCGGTCTGCTCGCTGATCAGCCGGTCCAGGTCGCGCAGCATGGCGCCCCCACCCGTCAGCACGATGCCGCGTTCGGCGACATCGGCGCACAGTTCCGGCGGGGTCTGTTCCAGCGCCTGGCGGATCGCGGCGATGATCCCGGCCAGCGGCTCGCGCAGCGCTTCCAGCACTTCGCTGGAATTGATCTTGATCATCTTCGGCACGCCTTCGGCGAGGTGGCGCCCGGACACTTCCATTTCGCGCGGATGCTCCTGCGGATAGGCGCAGCCGATCTCGATCTTGACGCGCTCGGCGGTGGATTCGCCGATCAGCATGCCGTGGCTGCGACGCACATAGGCGATGATCGCCTCGTCGAAGCGGTCGCCGCCGATGCGTACCGATTGCGAATAGACGATGCCGTTGAGCGCGATCACCGCGACTTCGGTCGTGCCGCCGCCGATGTCGACCACCATCGAGCCGCGCGCCTCGGTCACCGGCATGCCGGCGCCGATCGCCGCGGCCATCGGCTCCTCGATCAGCGAGACCTGGCGGGCGCCGGCTTCCAGCGCCGATTCCTTGATTGCCCGCTGCTCGACCTGGGTCGAGCCACAGGGCACACACACGATCACCCGCGGGCTCGGCCGCAGGAAGCGCGACTTGTGCACCTTGCGGATGAAGTGCTTGAGCATTGCCTCGGTGTAGGTGAAGTCGGCGATGACGCCGTCCTTCATCGGCCGGATCGTGGTGATGTTGCCCGGCGTGCGCCCCAGCATCTGCTTGGCTTCGGTGCCGACCGCGGCGACCGAGCGCGGCCCGGTGCCGAGGCGGTCCTGGCGCACCGCGACCACCGACGGCTCGTTCAGCACGATGCCCTGGCCGCGGACGTAGATGAGGGTGTTGGCCGTGCCCAGGTCGATGGCCAGGTCGTTGGAAAACATGCCGCGGAACTTCTTGAACATCGGGGGAAGGCGTCCGTCAGGGTGCAGAAAGGGAAAACCGGCCGGGGACCGGGTCCGCGCGCGCGGGTCGCAGGGGGATTCGCTAGCCTAGCAACCGTCCCCACCCCGGGCAACCACGCAAGTCGCGGAAATGCCGACAAAGACGCGTCGACACAACCCGCGGCGCGGCTGGCCTCCGCGGGAGTCAGCCGCTACCCTAGCCCGCCGCCGGGCCGCCCCGGCCTGACCCGCAACGATTTCCGAAACTCCCCCGCCGGCCCCGCGCCGGAGACCAAGAGGCTTGCCGATGTCTGCGCTGATCTGCGGTTCCCTGGCCTACGACACCATCATGGTGTTCCAGGACCAGTTCAAGAACCACATCCTCCCGGACAAGGTCCACATCCTCAACGTCTCGTTCCTGGTGCCGCGGATGCGCCGCGAGTTCGGCGGCTGCGCCGGCAACATCGCCTACAACCTGAAACTGCTCGGCGACGACCCGATCCCGATGGCGACCGTCGGCCAGGATTTCGGTGCCTACCGCCAGTGGTTCACCGAGCAGGGCATCCGCCTGGACCAGGTCAAGGTGATCGACGAACTGTTCACGCCGCAGGCCTTCATCACCACCGACCTGGACAACAACCAGATTACCGCCTTCCACCCGGGCGCGATGATGCGCAGCTACGAAAACCACGTGCGCGACGTCGCGGGCGTGAGGTTCGGCATTGTCAGTCCCGACGGCCGCGAGGGCATGCTGCAGAATGCAGCAGAGTTCGCCGACGCCGGCATCCCCTTTATTTTCGACCCGGGCCAGGCGATGCCGCTGTTCAACGGCGCCGAACTGCGCACATTCATCGAGCAGGCCGACTACGTCACCGTCAACGACTACGAGTCCAACCTGCTGCAGGAGCGCACCGGCTGGGACGAGAAGACCATCGCCGGCAAGGTCAAGGCCTACATCACCACCCAGGGTCCGCGCGGCTCGCTGATCCACACGCGCGAGCAGACGCATGCGATTCCACCGGCGCACGAGCGCCGCGTCACCGACCCGACCGGTTGTGGCGACGCCTACCGCGCCGGTTTGATCTTCGGCCTGATGCGCCATTACGACCTGCCCACCAGCGGCCGCATGGCCTCACTGATGGGCGCGCTCAAGGTCGAGCACCCCGGCACCCAGAACCAGCGCTTCAGCCATGCGGAATTCGCCGAGCAGTTCAAGCAGCAGTTCGGCTATGCGCTCTGACACCAGGGCTTCCCCGCGGGGCGGCCAGGGTTCACATCACATGCGCCAGCCATATAGCACCTGCGGCTGCGCGAGACGCTCGAATTCCGCATACGGCATGCGCACGGCGTCGGTATGCGAGCCGGCGTTGAACGCGATCTCCGGCTGCGCGGCCAGGCGTGCGTCGACGAACACCGGCATGCCGTAGAGATTGCCGAACGGCGGCATCGCGCCGAGCTCGCAATCCGGGAAGGCATCCTTGAATTCGGATTCCTGCGCCAGTTCGACCTCATGGCCGCCGAGTGCGCGCGACAAGCGCACCAGCTCGACGCGATAGGCGGCCGGCATCACCATCATGGCCAGCTGGCCATCGATCTTGAGCATCACCGTCTTGGCGAAATGTTCGCTGCCGACATGTGCGGCGTCGGCGGTTTCCTGCGCCGTGATGGCGCGGGCATTGGTGAGCGTCGTGTAGTGGCCGTTGCGCGCATCCAGGAAGTGGTACAGGCGTGGGGAGAGCATGCTCGCCTCCTCATGTGCGCCGCCGCGTTCCGTTGCGTCGGCGCATCCCGGGTAGGTTGGGCGCGCGCATCCGGCATCGCGTCTCCCGCGGCGTGCGCCCGTAGCAGGTGTATGCAACGCCGTCGCCGGGAGGTTACTCCTGTCGGGGGTGGGTGGCGTGATGTCGCGCCCGGGGTGGCCGGATCAGTCCCGGCTGTCAGTTCCAGCGCGGCAAACGGTTGCGATCCAGCCCGCCGACCTCGAACGCCGCCGTGCGCGTGCCACCGCCCTTCACCGGGAATTGGATCGCGATGACCTTCGCTTCCTTCGTCATCCGCCACAGCGCGCGCTCGTCCTCGATGAACATCGCGATCGCCTCGTCGGTCTTCGGGCGCGA
>JBDSFV010000143.1:0-4289 GCA_039919355.1 Luteimonas sp.
CGCGCCCGCGTCAGCGGCTCCCGGCGCCTACTGCGGCGCGACGTACTCCCCCCACACGTCGCGCAGGGCGAAGCTGATCTCGCCGAGGGTGCAGTCGGCCAGCAGGCAGGCGCGCATGATGGGGAGCAGGTTGTCGGTTGCCTGGGCGGCCTGACGCAGGCGGTCGAGCGCGGCGTCGACATCGGCGTCGAATTCGTTGCCGTGGTTGGCATGGATCACGCACGTCACCGGCCACGGCAGCACACGCAGCCAGGCCAGCAGCCCGGCATCGATGCGTTCTGGCAGCACCACCGGCAGGCGGCTGTGGATGCGCAGGCGCTTGAGGTGTGGAATATCGACGAGCGCGTCGGTCAGTTCGGCCAGCTTGCTGGTCGCCAGCGACAGCGGATCGCCGCCGGAGAGGATGACCTCGTGGATCGTGGCGTCGGCGCGGATCGTTTCGATCGCATCGCGCCAGCCGTCGCGCGTGGCGGTTTCCTCGCCATACGGGAAGTGTCGGCGGAAGCAGTAGCTGCAGTGCACCGCGCAAGAGCCGGTGGTGACCAGCAATGCGCGGCCGCGGTACTTCTGCAGGATACCGGCGCCGGTGCGTGCGACGCCATCGCCGACCGCATCGAGTCCGAATCCGGCAACGATGCGATCCTCGTCGTCCAGCGGCAGCACCTGGCGCAGCAGCGGATCGTGTGGATCGCCGTGGCGCATGCGTGCGACGAAGCCGCGCGGCACCCGCAACGGGAACTGCGCCGTGGCGTCATCGGAGATGCGGCCGACGAGCGATTCCAGCCCGAGCAGCGCCAGCAGTTCGCGCGGGTCGCGCACGGCCTCGCGCCAGAGGCGCTTCCAGTCGGCGTGGTCCGGCTCTGTACCCGGCCGCGTGGGCTGCAGGACGAGGGAGGCTGCAGGTATCATGGCGGTCTGTCTTTCCGGCGTGTCCCGGCACCGCCGGAATCCCACCCCCATAGTCTAGCTGCCCCGCGGGGCAGCCCCGCAGGAGCATCCATGGCCAGCTACGGCCTGAACGACGTCAAGAACGGGATCAAGATCCTGGTCAACAACGAGCCGTGCGTCATCACCGACACCGAATACGTCAAGCCGGGCAAGGGCCAGGCCTTCACCCGCATCAAGTACCGCTTCATCAAGTCCGGTCGCGTGGTCGAGATGACGATGAAGGCTACCGACAACGTCGAGGCCGCCGACGTGGTCGATACCGACATGCAGTTCCTGTACGCCGACGGCGAGCACTGGCATTTCATGCAGCCTGACACTTTCGAGCAGGTGCAGGCCGACAAGGCCGGCGTCGGCGACGCCGCCAACTGGCTGAAGGGCGAGGAGGGCTGCGTCGTCACCCTGTGGAACGGCACGCCGATCCAGGTCACGCCGCCGAATTTCGTCGAGCTGAAGATCGTCGAGACCGACCCCGGCGTGCGCGGCGACACCTCCGGCGGCGGCGGCAAGCCGGCGACGCTGGAAACCGGCGCGGTGGTGCGCGTGCCGCTGTTCGTTGGCCAGGACGAGGTGATCAAGGTCGACACCCGCTCGGGCGAATACGTCTCGCGCGTCAAGTGACGTTTTGGCCCGTGTGCGCAAGGCGCGTACGGCTTTGCCAAAACGTCATCCCGAGCCGCAGGCGAGGGATCTGCTGTCCGCCACCTGTAACCTCGGGAGAGCAGATTCCTCACTGTGTTCGGAATGACAGGACTGTTGAATGACGACCCATGCAGCCCCCCAACCCTGCGACCTGCTGATCGAAGTCGCCTTCGTGGTGCCGGTGCAGCCGCACGGCGTCGTGCTCGCCGATCACGCCGTCGCGGTGAAGGACGGCGTGATCCTCGCGCTGCTTCCGATCGCCGAGGCCCGCGCGCGCTTCGCCGCGGCCGAAACCGTGTCGCGCCCGGACGCGGTGCTGATCCCGGGGCTGGTCAACGCCCATGTCCACAACCCGATGACCCTGCTGCGCGGCGTCGCCGACGACCTGCCGCTGATGCAGTGGCTGCAAGGCCATGTCTGGCCGCTGGAAGCGCAGCTGATCGCGCCGGATTTCGTCGCCGACGGCATCGCGCTGGCGATCGCCGAGATGCTGCGCGGCGGCACCACCTGCTGCAACGAGAACTACTTCTTCCCGGACGTGCAGGCGGCGACCTACAAGCGCCACGGCTTCCGCGCGCGGATCGGGTTGCCGATCATCGACTTCCCGTCGGCCTGGGCGCGCAGCGACGATGAATACTTCGATCGCGCCACCGAGGTCCACGACCAGTGGCGCAAGGATCCGCTGGTCGCCTGCGCGTTCGCGCCGCACGCGCCGTACACGGTGTCGGATGCGAACTTCGAGCGCATCCGCATGCTGTCCGACCAGCTCGACCTGCCGGTGCACTGCCACTTGCACGAGACCGCGCACGAAGTGGCGGAGTCGCAGCAGAAATACGGGCAGCGGCCGCTGGCGCGGCTGGATCGCCTGGGCGTGGTCAACGATCGCCTGATCGCGGTGCACATGACCCAGCTGACCGACGCCGAGATCGCGCTGTGCGCCGAGCACGGCGTCAGCGTCGTGCATTGCCCGGAATCCAACCTCAAGCTCGCTTCCGGCTTCTGTCCGGTGGCGAAACTGCAGCACGCCGGTGTCAACCTCGCGATCGGCACCGATGGTGCCGCCAGCAACAACGACCTCGACATGTTCGGCGAGGCGCGGACCGCGGCGTTGTTGGCGAAAGCCGTGGCCGAAGACGCTTCCGTGCTCGATGCCGCGGCCACGCTGCATGCCGCCACCCTCGGCGGGGCGAAGGCGCTCGGTTTCGACCATCTGGTCGGTTCGATCGAGCCCGGCAAGCAGGCCGATCTCGTCTGCGTCGATCTCGGCCAGGTCGAGACCCAGCCGCTGCACCACGTGGCCTCGCAACTGGTCTATGCCTGCGGTCGCCAGCAGGTCAGCGATGTCTGGATCGCAGGCCGGCGCAAGCTGCGCGAGCGCGTACTGGTTGATATCGACACGGTCGCGTTGGTCGCCAACGCGCGGCAATGGCGCGAGCGCATCGCCGCCATCGAGGTGGCGCGATGAACAATGTGCGCGACGACAACTTTTCGCAGGCCGAGCTCGACAAGTTCAACGAACTCGCGCATCGCTGGTGGGATCCCGAAGGCCCGCAGAAGGCGCTGCATGCGCTGAATCCGCCGCGGCTGGGCTACGTTGCCGAACGAGTCGCGTTGCGCGCTGCCAGCGTGCTCGACGTCGGCTGTGGCGGCGGGCTGCTCAGCGAGTCGCTCGCCCGCGAGGGCGCGCACGTCACCGCGATCGATCTCGCTCCGGACCTGCTCAGGATCGCGAAACTGCATGGGCTCGAGTCCGGGCTCGAAGTCGATTACCGGTTGAGTACGGTCGAGGCGCTGGCCGCGGAGCGACACGGCGGTTTCGATGCGATCACCTGCATGGAAATGCTCGAGCACGTGCCGGATCCGGCTTCGGTGCTCGGTGCCTGCGCCGCGCTGCTCAAGCCGGGCGGACGCCTGTTCGTGTCCACGCTCAACCGCACGCCGGCGGCCTTCGCGCTGGCGATCGTCGGCGCCGAGTACATCGCGAGGTTGCTGCCGATAGGCACACATCAGTACCGCGACTTCATCAAGCCGTCGGAACTGGCCGCATGGCTGCGCGCAACGGGCCTGCAGCTGGAGGACGTCAGCGGCCTGCTGTACGAACCGTGGCGCAACGCGGCGCGGATCAGCACGCGAACCGACGTGAACTACCTGGCCTGCGCCTTGAAGCCGGGAACCGGGAATGGGGAATCGGGAAGCGACGGCAAATGAAGGCGACCCGGTTCCCGGCACTGGTGCTGTTCGATCTCGACGGCACCCTGCTCGACAGCGCGCCGGACTTCGTGGCGACGATCAATGCCATGCGTGCGGAGCGCGGCGAGGCGGCGATGTCTGTGGAAACACTGCGTCCGCACGTGTCGAAAGGCGCACGCGCGATGCTGGCCACGGGCTTCCCGCAGCTCGATGCGGCGGCGCGAGAAGAGATGATCCCGGCGTTTCTTGCCGTCTACCAGCGCGAGCTCGCCCGGCACGGCGCGGCATTCGATGGCATCGAAACGCTGCTCGCCGCGATCGAGGCTGCCGGCAGCCGCTGGGGCATCGTCACCAACAAGCCAGAATATCTGGCGAAGCAGCTGTTGCCACTGCTGGGCTGTGACCTGCGCTGTGCGGTGCTGGTCGGCGGCGACACCCTGCCGGTGCGCAAGCCGGATCCCTCACCGCTGCTGCACGCTGCGCAACTGCTCGGCATCGACGTGCACGACTGC
>JBDSFV010000144.1:0-3601 GCA_039919355.1 Luteimonas sp.
ACCAGCGGCGTGCGGAACGGGCGATGCCGGTTGGGTTGCTGCTTGCGCAGGATCATCACGCCGATCGCGACCATCATGAAGGCGAACAGCGTGCCCGAGTTGGAGATGTCCGCGAGGATGCCGACCGGGAACATCGCCGCGAACAGCGACACCACCGCGCCGGTGATGATCGTCACCACGTGCGGGGTGTGGAAGCGCGGGTGCACCTTCGACAGCACCGCCGGCAGCAGGCCATCGCGCGACATGGTGAAGAAGATGCGGGTCTGGCCGTAGATCATCATCAGCACCACCGACGGCAGCGCCAGCGCCGCGGCAAGGCCGATCATGTTGCCCATGCCCTCGAAGCCGAGCATGCGCAGCACGTGCGCCAGCGGCTCCTTGCTGCAGACCAGTTCCTGCGAGCCCTTGCAGGCGGCGGCCAGTTCCGGGGTGCCGGGATGGAAGGCGACGCCGTCCGCTCCGAACATCGGCTGCGAGCCGACCGAACCGACCGCGGCATAGCCGACCAGCAGGTAGAACACGGTGCAGATCAGCAGCGAGCCGATCAGGCCGATCGGGATGTTGCGATTGGGATTGTTGGTTTCCTCGGCCGCGGTCGAGACCGCATCGAAACCGACGAAGGCGAAGAAGATCGAGGCCGCCGCGCCGAGCACGCCGATGCCGCCGAGCGGGCTGCCCCAGCCGGTCGGCAGGAAGGGTTCGAAGTTGGGGTCTTTCACCGCCGGCATCGCGATGATGATGAAGGCGGTCAACGCGGCGATCTTGATCAAGACCAGCACGGCGTTGACCTTGGCCGATTTGGAGGTGCCGATCACCAGCAGGAAGGACACCACCAGCACGATCAGGAACGCGAACAGGTTGAAGGTGCCACCGTCGTAGGGACCGGTGCGCAGGAATTCCGGCAGCGGAATCCCGCTACTGACGAGCAGCCCGTTCATGTAGCCGGACCAGCCGACGGCGACCGCGCCCGCGGCGACCGCGTATTCGAGCACCAGCGCCCAGCCGACGATCCAGGCCAGGCCTTCGCCGAGCACGCCGTAGGTGTAGGTATAGGCTGAACCGGCGACCGGTATCATCGCCGCGAGTTCGGAATAGGCCAACGCGGCCAGCGCGCAGACCACTGCGGCGATGATGAAGGCGATCATCATGGCAGGACCGGCTTTCTGCCCGGCTTCGGCGGTCAGCACGAAGATGCCGGTGCCGATGATGGCGCCGACGCCAAGCAGGGTGAGCTGGACCGGGCCAAGCTGGCGCTTGAGGCTGCGCTGCTCGGCGGTGGCGAGGATTTCGTCGAGCGGCTTTACGCGCTTGAACAGCATTGCGTACTCCCCAGGGCAATGACGGATGCGCGGAAGGACCGCGCGGAAGATTTCCGCCGCCGACCTTACCGGTCGCCCGGCATGCACACAAGCGCCGGAGGGCGGTCTGGCGGCGATAATCGCCCCTTGGTCGACGATCCGCAGGATGTGGCAACGCAACATGGGCGCAGGGCAATCCGATGAATGCGCGATGCTGGCCGCGGCACTCGCCGACTACCGAATGCGCTGGCCGGATGAGGCCGTGGTCGTGGACGCGTTCGTCGCGTTGTTGGGCGATGGCGAGGATCCCTTCCTGCGCGAGCGCCTGGCCGGACATTTCACCGCGTCTGCCTGGCTGGTCGCCGGCGACGGCGGGCGCGTGCTGCTGACCCACCACCGCAAACTCGGACGCTGGCTGCAACTCGGTGGCCATGCCGATGGCGATCGCGACCTCGCACGCGCAGCGTTGAGGGAAGCCCAGGAGGAGTCAGGCATGGCCGGCCTGTCGGTCGACGCGCGATTGTTCGACCTCGACCGGCACTGGATTCCCGACCACAAGGGCGTGCCGGCGCACTGGCATTACGACATGCGCTATGTGGTGCATGCCGGTGGCAACGAGAGCTTCGTGGTCAGCGGCGAGTCGCATGACCTGGCATGGCGCGGGATCGCCACGCTGGTGGCGGACGAAGACGCCGATCCGTCGTTGCGACGGATGGCGGTGAAGTGGCGGAATCGAAGCGTTTAGCTCGTCATTCCAGCCTTCGCGGGAATGACGGCAAAAAACCTCAATCCGCGCGGCCTGCAAACTCGCCGGTCGTGGTGTTCACCCACACCCGCTCGCCATTGCCGATGTATTCCGGCACCTGGATCTCGATGCCGGTAGACAGCTTCGCCGGCTTCGGCCGTCTGGTCGCGGTGCCGCCCTTGAGTTCCGGCGGCGTTTCGACCACTTCGATCGCCACGCTCTGCGGCAGCTGCAGTGCGACCGGCATCTCGTCGATGATCTGCACGTAGCAGCCGGCCAGGTCGTCGACGATGTAGCCGGTGGCGTCGCCGACCACGTCGGCGTCGAGCATGTACGGCGTGTAGTCCTCGTCGTCGAGGAACACGAAGGCGTCGCCGTCCCTGTACGAGAACGTCGCCTGCCGCCGCGACAGTTCGACTTCCTTCAATTCGTCCTCCGCGCCGAGGCTGAGATCGAACTTGTTGCCGCCGGGCACGCTGTACAGGGTGAAACGGAACTTGACGTTGCCACCGCGGCCCTGCGGCGCGCTGCGCTCGATGTCGCGCACCTGGTAGACGCTGCCGTTGTGCTCGACCACGTTGCCTTTCCTGATGTCGTAGGCTTTCATTGCGGCGCTTTCATTGGGATGGGTTGCTCTTGTCGAAACCGAGTTTGCGGAAGATGACTTCGTTCCAGTGCCAGGCCAGCAGGCCCCAGAGCGCGCCGGCTGGCAGGCATAGTGCGGGGACGAGCAGCCAAATGCCGTGGAGTTGCACGCCGTGCGCGTGTTCCGAGAACAGCAGCATCGCGTAGACCGCTACCGTCATCAGCCCGCCCCACAGCAGCAGGCCGCGCACGAGCACGAAACGCAGGCGACCGCGCGCGCGGATCGCCGGCCAGCGGCGCTGCAGCCAGCTGCCGGTGCGCTTGCCGTAGTCGGTCATTTCGGCGCCAGGCGCGTGGCGCCGTCGAGGCGGATGGTCTCGCCGTTGAGATAGGTGTTGCCGAGGATGTAGGCGACCAGGTCGGCGAATTCCTCCGGCTTGCCCAGGCGCGACGGGAACGGGATCGACGCCGACAGCGACTGCTGCACAGCCTCCGGCATGCCATCGACCATCGGCGTCCAGAAGATGCCGGGTGCCACCGTCATCACGCGGATGCCGAAGCGCGCCAGCTCGCGCGCCATCGGCAGGGTCATGGCGACCACGCCACCCTTCGACGCGGAGTACGCGGCCTGGCCGATCTGGCCCTCGTAGGCGGCGACCGAGGCGGTGTTGACGATCACGCCGCGCTCGCCGTCGACGCCGGCGTTGTTGTGCTGCATCAGCCCGGCCGTGGCCTTGGCGACGTTGAAGCTGCCGACCAGGTTCACCATCACAGTGCCGGCAAAGTTCTTCAGCGGCATCGCGCCGTCCTTGCCGAGCATGCGGCCGGCGCCGAGGATGCCGGCGCAGTTGATCGCGGCGTTCAGTCCGCCGAGGAAGTCCTTCGCCGCGGCGACGTTGGCGGCGACACCGGCCTCGTCGGTGACGTCGGTGCGGAAGTAGCGGGCATTCGCCGCGCCGAGCGTGGCGACCGC
>JBDSFV010000145.1:0-6560 GCA_039919355.1 Luteimonas sp.
GCGATCGTTGGAGATCTGCGACACATGCACCAGGCCGTCCTTGCCGGGGGAGATGGTGACGAACGCACCGAAGTCCATCAGCTTGGCGACCTTGCCTTCGTAGATGCGGCCGGGTTCGACGTCCGAAGTGATCTGCTCGATGCGCGACTTGGCGGCCTGGCCCGCGGCGGCGTCCACCGAGGCGATGGTGATCGTGCCATCGTCCTGGATGTCGATCTGGGTGCCGGTTTCCTTGGTGATCGCCTGTATCACCGAACCGCCCTTGCCGATCACTTCGCGGATCTTGTCGGGGTGGATCTTGATCGTGATCAGGCGCGGCGCGAAGTCGGACAACTCGGCGCGCGGTGCGTTCAGCGCGTGCGCCATCTCGCCGAGGATGTGCAGGCGGCCGGCCTTGGCCTGCGCCAGCGCGGCCTTCATGATGTCCTCGGTGATGCCCTGGATCTTGATGTCCATCTGCAGCGCCGAGATGCCCTTCTGCGTGCCGGCGACCTTGAAGTCCATGTCGCCGAGGTGATCCTCGTCGCCGAGGATGTCGCTGAGCACCACGAAATCGTCGCCTTCCTTGATCAGGCCCATCGCGATGCCGGCGACCGGTGCGGTGATCGGCACGCCGGCATCCATCAGCGCCAGCGAGCTGCCGCAGACCGAGGCCATCGACGATGAACCGTTCGACTCGGTGATCTCCGACACGACGCGGATGGTGTACGGGAACGACTCCATCGTCGGCATCACCGCGAGCACGCCGCGCTTGGCGAGACGGCCGTGGCCGATCTCGCGACGCTTCGGGCCCATCATGCGGCCGGCTTCACCGACCGAGTACGGCGGGAAGTTGTAATGGAACAGGAAGTGGTCCTTGTATTCGCCACCGACGGCATCGATGATCTGGCCGTCGCGCGCGGTGCCCAGGGTGACCGCGACGATCGCCTGGGTCTCGCCGCGGGTGAACAGCGACGAGCCGTGGACGCGCGGCAGGATGCCGACCTTGGATGCGATCGGACGCACGGTGTCGAGCGCGCGGCCGTCGATGCGGATCTTGGTCTTGAGGACCGAGTCGCGCATGGTCTGGTATTCCTGCTCGCTGAACTCCTTGGCAAGGTCGCCGGAGGTCCAGGCATTTGTCTCGGCTTCCGTCGCCAAGGCGCTGAGCGTTTCCTTCTTGACGCCGGAAATCGTGTCGCGGCGCTCGAGCTTGTCGCGCACCTGGAACGCCTGCGCCAGCTTCTCGCCGACGGCGTTGCGGATGGCGGCGATCAGGCCTTCGTTGGCGACCGGCGCCGACCATGTCCACTTCGGCTTGCCGGCTTCGGCGACCAGCGCGTTGATCGCGTCGATCGCGACCTGCATCTGCTGGTGGCCGAACATCACCGCGCCGAGCATCACCTCTTCCGACAGTTCCTGCGCTTCGGACTCGACCATCAGCACCGCGGCGGCGGTGCCGGCGACGACCAGCTCGAGCTTCGAATCGAGTAACTCGGTCTTGGTCGGATTGAGCAGGTACTGGCCGTCCTTGTAACCGACCTTGGCGGCACCGATCGGACCGTCGAACGGCGCGCCGGACAGCGACAGCGCGGCGGACGCGCCCAGCAGTGCCAGGATGTCGGCGTCGACTTCCGGGTTCATCGACATCACCGTGGCGATGATCTGGACTTCGTTGCGGAAGCCGTCCGGGAACAGCGGGCGGATCGGGCGATCGATCAGGCGCGAGATCAGCGTTTCCTTCTCGGTCTGGCGACCCTCGCGCTTGAAGAAGCCACCCGGGATGCGGCCACCGGCGTAGAACTTCTCCTGGTAGTCGACGGTGAGCGGGAAGAAGTCCTGCCCTTCGCGCGCGGTCCGGTTGGCGACCGCGCTGACCAGCAGGATCGTGCCATCGCACGAGACCATGACAGCACCGCCGGCCTGGCGTGCGATCTCGCCGGTTTCGAGCGTGACCTGCTGGTTACCGTACTGGAAGGTCTTGGTTACTTTTGCCACGTTGGTTTTTTCCTTGATTCGATGCGTTGCGGACGGAGCCCTTGCTGCGCCCGAGTGCCACGATGTTTCGCAGCGTCAAAAACAAGACCGCGGCGCATCGCTGCGCCGCGGTGTGGTGTCGTTTTAGCGGCGCAGGCCCAGTTTCTGGATCAGGGCCTTGTAGCGCTCGGTGTCCTTGCGGTGCAGGTAGTCGAGCAGGCTGCGGCGCCGGTTGACCATCATCAGCAGGCCGCGCCGGCTGTGGTGGTCCTGCTTGTGCGCCTTGAAGTGCTCGCTGAGCTGGGTGATGCGTGCGGTGAGCAGGGCGACCTGCACTTCCGGGGAACCGGTATCGTTGGCGCCGCGCTTGTGTTCTTCGATGACCTTGCCGCTGTCGATGGACATGTTGTTGCCTCTGGTAGATGCGTGGTCGGCAGAACACGTCGGGCTCTCGATGGAGATCGTCGACGTACCGCCGGGCCCGCCGCTTGCTGGCGTTGCCGTGAATGGCTAGGAAAAGCCGCGGAATTGTAGCCCGCGGGGCCTTTGCGGACAAGGTATTAGCGCGCAGTGCACGTCAGGCCAGCGGGCTCCTGCTGGGTCTAGGAAGCCCGGATAAGCGAGTCTCCAAGCGCGCGGCGGCGCGTTGCAGCCCTCGGTCTATGAGGTTGCCTCGCGGCGCGGCTGGAGGCAGGCCCAGGTGAACAGGCGTTGCGGGCGCAGGTGGCCCTCGCCGTCGACCTCGCCGAGGCCGAGCGCACGGCCTGAATCATCGAACACGGCGACGCTGCCCGCCGGCCGGAACCCGCCCGCAACGGCCTGCCCCTGCCCCAGCCGCTGCGCCTGCGCGGGCGTGACGCAGACCTCGGGCCATGACGTCATGCCGGACTCGATCGGCAGCAGGCAGGCGTCGAGGCTGCGCTCGCCACGCTCGGCCAGCGCCTGCAACGCCTCCAGCGTCCACATCCGCGGCTCGCGGAACGGATCGACCCACAGTCGTCGCAATGCGGACACATGCGCGCCACAGCCGAGCAATTCGCCGAGGTCGCGCACCAGACTGCGCACGTAGGTGCCGGAGCCGCATTCCACGTGCAGGCGCAGCAGCGGCGCGCCGTAGTCGAGCAGGTCGGCCGCGGATTGCAGCTCGAAGGCATGCACGTCGACCTCGCGCTCCTCGACTTCGACCACTTCACCGCGGCGGGCCTTGGCGTAGAGCGGCTCGCCGCCGCGCTTGAGCGCCGAGTAGATCGGCGGGCGCTGGCGGATGCGACCGGTCAGCGTCCGCAACGCGGCATCGATCCGGGAAATCGTGAGCGGCGGCACCGGGCGCTCGCGCAGCAGCAGGCCCTCGGCATCATCGGTATCGGTGACCATGCCCAGGCGCGCGACGGTGTCGTAAGCCTTGCGCGCACCGAGCAGGCCGCCGGCGATCTTGGTGGCCTCGCCGAAGCAGACCGGCAGCAGGCCGGTGGCGAGTGGATCCAGGCTGCCGGTGTGTCCGGCCTTTTCCGCACGGAACAGATGGCGCACGCGCTGCAGCGCCTGGTTGGAACTGAGCCCCTGCGGCTTGTCCAGCAGCAGGATGCCGTGCAGCTTGCGGAACACGGTGCGCTCGCGTCGGGTCATCGTACGAATAGTAGGGCGGGTCTTGACCCGCCGCCTCGCGGAACATCGGTTTGCGTGCGGCGGGTCAAGACCCGCCCTACGCTTGCCCGGGTTTTTCGTCTTCGCCTGGCGCGAGCTCCGGCAAGTCGCGCAGCAGGTTCTCGATGCGCTCGCCGCGATCGACCGATTCGTCGTAGTGGAAATGCAACTCGGGGACGTGGCGCATCTTCACCGCCTGCGCGAGCTGGTAGCGCAATTCCGGCGCCAGCGCCTTCAGCGCCTTCATCGCTTCCTTCGAGCGCTCCGGCTGCAATGCGGTGACGAAGACCTTGGCATGTGCCATGTCGCGGGTGACCTCGACATCGGACACGCTGACCGACGGCAACCCGTGGCCACGCACCGCCTCGTGCACCAGCGTGCCCAGCTCGCGGCGGAGCTGGGCGGAAACGCGGTCGGTGCGGTGAAAGGATTTCTGGGCCATTGATTTACAGGGTCCGCTGTACTTCGATGCGCTCGAAACACTCGATCTGGTCGCCGGGCTTGACGTCGTTGTAGGCCTTGACGCCGATACCGCACTCGTTGCCGTTGCGGACCTCGTCGACGTTCTCCTTGAAGCGGCGCAGCGATTCCAGTTCGCCCTCGAACACCACCACGCTTTCGCGCAACACGCGGATCGGCTTGTGGCGCTTGACTACGCCCTCGACCACCATGCAGCCCGCGACCGCGCCGAACTTGGAGCTGCGGAACACGTCGCGGACTTCGGCGGTACCGATGATCTCCTCGCGGATCTCGACGCCCAGGATGCCGGATGCGACCTGCTTCACTTGGTCGATCACGTCGTAGATGATCGAGAAATAGCGCAGGTCGACGCCACTGTTCTCGATCACCTTGCGCGCGGAGGCATCGGCGCGGACGTTGAAGCCGATCACGGTGGCCTTGGAGGTCGCCGCCAGCTGCGCGTCGGACTCGGTGATGCCGCCGACGCCGGAACCGATCACGTTGATGCGGATCTGCTCGTTCGACAACCCGGTCAAGGCGTCGCGCAAGGCCTGCACCGAACCCTGCACGTCGGCCTTGATGATCAGCGGCAGGCTCAACTGGGCTTCGCCGGCGCCCATCTGCGCCATGATGTCTTCCATGCGGTTGCCGGCCTGCCCGACCAGTCGGGTTTCGCGGCGCTTGGCATCGCGCTGTTTCGCGACATCCTTGGCCAGGCGCTCGTCCTCGACCACGACGAAGTCGTCGCCGGCATCCGGCACGCCGGACAGGCCGAGTACCTGCACCGGGATCGACGGGCCTGCGCTTGGTACCTGGTTGCCGGCCTCGTCGAACAGGGCGCGCACGCGGCCGTACTGCACGCCGCAGACCAGGTAATCGCCCTTGTTGAGCGTGCCCTGCTGCACCAGCACCGTCGCGACCGGGCCACGCCCCTTGTCGAGCGCGGACTCGATCACCACGCCGGCAGCGCGGCCGTCGGGCACGGCCTTGAGCTCGAGCACTTCGGCCTGCAGCACCAGCGCGTCGAGCAGGTCATCGACGCCCTGGCCGGTCTTGGCCGAAAGCTCGACCATCTGCGTGTCGCCGCCGAAATCCTCGGCGACGACGTTCTGCGCGAGCAGTTCGTTCTTCACCCGCAGCGGGTCGGCATCGGACTTGTCGATCTTGTTGATCGCGACGATCAGCGGAACGCCGGCCGCCTGGGCATGCTGCACCGCCTCGATCGTCTGCGGCATCACGCCATCGTCGGCCGCGACCACCAGCACCACGATGTCGGTCAATTTCGCGCCACGGGCACGCATCTGCGTGAACGCGGCATGGCCCGGGGTGTCGAGGAAACTGATCACGCCCTTGCTGGTTTCGACGTGGTAGGCACCGATGTGCTGGGTAATGCCGCCGGCCTCGCCGGAGGCGACCTTGGTGCGGCGGATGTAATCGAGCAGCGAGGTCTTGCCGTGGTCGACATGGCCCATGATCGTGACCACCGGGGGACGCGGCTGGCGGTTGCCCTGCGTATCCTCGACGTGCGCCAGCAGCTCGGACTCGACGTCATCGGCGTCGGCACGCACCACTGCGTGGCCGAGTTCCTCGACCACCAGTGCAGCAGTGTCGTGGTCGATGGTCTGGGTGATCGTGGCCATCACCCCCATCTTGAACAGCGCCTTGACCACGTCGCCGCCCTTGAGCGCGAGCTTCTGCGCGAGGTCGGCGACGGTGATCGCCTCGCCGATCGGGACTTCACGCACGATCGGTGCGGTCGGGCGCGAGAAGCCGTGCGCGCCGCCACCGCTGCGCGCCTGCTCGGACTGCCGGCGCGGCTTGGGCTTGCCGCGCGCGCTGGTGGTGCGGCGCGCGCGCTCGGAGGCGCTCAGGTGCAGCTGGCCGGCGAAGCGCGCGGCGTTGTCGTCGTCCTCGACGCCGGCGACCATCACGTGCGAGCCGCGGTTGGGCTTGTGCTTGTGTCCGCCCTTGTCGTCGGCGCGCGGCGCAGCCGGCTTCGGATGGCCATGGCCGTGGCCATGCGCGGGCTTGCGTGCGCCCTCTTCCTCTGGCGGCAGCGCGGCGATGCGCTCGGCCTCGGCGCGCGCGCGCGCGGCTTCCTCCTGCAGGCGCAGGCGCTCGGCGGCCTCGTCGGCACGGTGCTTGTCGGCATCGGCCAGGCGCTGCTGCTCGGACAGGTTGCGCTGCTTGGATTCCTCCAGCTTGCGCAGGATCTCGGCATGCTCGTCGTTCTGCGGCGGCTGCCCGCCGACCTCGGTCGGCTTGACCAGGGTGACCTTCTTGCGCACGAGCACGTCGACCGTGGCGCGGTTCTTGCCGCCGCCGACGGTGAGTTCCTGCTTGCGACTGCGGCTGAGCGTGATCTTCTTCGGCGCGGCGGCTTCCTCGGCGGGCTTGTCGCCCTTGCCGTGGGTGCGACGCAGGAAGCCGAGCAGTTTCATCTTCTCGGTGCTGGTCACGACCTGGTCGGGACCCTCGAAGCGCATGCCGGCCTCGGCCAG
>JBDSFV010000146.1:0-17348 GCA_039919355.1 Luteimonas sp.
CGAGACCGTGCTGTCGTGGGAAGGCGGCATCAAGACCCAGCTGTGGGACAACCGCCTGCGCCTGGGCTTCGCGCTGTTCCACTACACCGTCAGCGACCAGCAGCTGACCGCGGTCGGCGGCGACGCCAACGTCGCGCGCCTGGTCAATGCCGACAAGACCGTCGGCCAGGGCGCGGAACTCGACCTCGCCGCCTACTTGACCGACCACCTGCTGGTCACGCTCGGCGCCAGCTACAACGACACCGAGATCCAGGACAACGACCTGAGCGTGTTCCCGTGCGCGCTCAGTCCGACCTTCAGCTTCTGTGGCGTGCTTGATCCGGTCAATCCGGCGGATCCCCGCACCGTGCTGATCGACGGCAATTCGCTGCCGCAGGCGCCCAAGACCGTGTTCAACCTCACCGCGCGCTATGGCGTGCCGGTCGGCAACGGCGAATTCTTCGTCTATACCGACTGGGCCTACCGCAGCAAGGTCAATTTCTTCCTGTACGACTCGGTGTCGTTCATCGGCAAACCGATGCTCGAAGGCGGCCTGCGCGTGGGCTACAACTGGGACAACGGCGACCGCGAGATCGCGCTGTTCGGCCGCAACATCACCGACGCCGAACGCATCGTCGGCGGCATCGACTTCAACAATCTCACCGGTTTCGTCAACGAGCCGCGCACCTGGGGCCTGCAGTTCAGCACGCGGTTCTGACCGGCCGCCCAGGGCATTTGCAAAAGCGCCCCGCCGCGCGCGGGGCGTTTCGTTTTCATCGGTCGCGATTTACTCGTCGCGCTCACGCCGCGGGAAGGGGAGCACGGCGCCGCGTTCGTCCGGCGGGCGCATCCACAGCACGGGCACGTCGCCGGGAGTGGGCGGTTCGAACTGGTCTCGATCCACGCGCGCCGCTTCGACCGCGAGTTCCTCCTCCAGCTCCCAGCTGTAGCGCTTGCGCGGCGGCAACGGATCGCTGCGCCGGAACCACCACGCCGCGATGACACCCGCGAGCGCGCCGCCGAGGTGCGCCTGCCACGACACCCCGGGTTCGTGCGGCAATACCGTCAGCAGCATGCCGCCGTAGAGGAAGAAGGCGATCATCGCCGCGGCGATCGCCGGGCGGTCGCGACGCAGCAGGCCGAGCACGAACACCAGGAACATCAATCCGTGGGTGAGTCCGCTGGCACCGAGGTGATGCGTGCCCGGTTCGCCGAGCAGCCAGGCGCCGAGGCCGGAACCCAGCCACAGCAGCGGCAGCGCGCGCAGCGTCGCGCGTGGATAAACCGTGCCGGCCAGCGTGCCGAGCAGCAGCAGCGACACCGCGTTGGCACCAAGGTGTTCGGGCGAGCCATGCAGCAACGGTGCCGCGAGCACGCCGACCAGGCCATGCCAGTCGCGCGGCGCGATCGCGAGGCCGCGCCAGTCGAAGCCATGCTGCGCCGCGAACGCCACCGCCAGCAACAGCACGAAGGCGAGGCTGGCATTGAGCGCGCGCTGCAGGCGGCGGCGATCCGCGCTGCGCTGCGCGGGTGTGTCCGGGATCGCTTCGGGCGTGGGCAGGTGCATGGCTTGAGGATGGCGGCCGCAACGTCGTTTGCAAGGGCGCGGCTCCCTCTCCCGTTTACGGGGCGATACCGCGCTGCTTGCACGCCACCGGCGTGCGCGCGGTTGAGCGCCCGCGCCGCAAGCGCGGGCCGGGGCGCGGAGCGGGGCTGGGGTGAGGGCGCGCGAAACCGGGCTTGCGCCGATGGTCCGATGTCGCGCCCTCATCCGCCCTTCGGGCACCTTCTCCTGGAGGGAGAAGGGAAAAACACACCACCGCGTAAAATGCCGCAATGACTACCGAACTGCCGACCGTCCACCTGCGCAACGCCTGGCGCTCGAGCCATCCGTGGATCTTCCAGAAGCTGGTGGAGAAACCGGCGGCGAAGCCGAAGCCGGGTGCGATCGTCGACATCGTCGGCGTCGACGGCGAGTGGGTCGGCCGCGGCTTCTACAACGGCCATTCGCGGATCGCGCTGCGCATCCTCGAGGCCGATCGCGAGGTGCCGGTCGACGCGGCGTGGTTCGCGCGCAAGATCGCCGCGGCGGTGCAGCTGCGGCGCGAGGTGCTGGAACTCGACGCGGTGTCCGACGCCTGGCGGGTGGTGCATGCCGAAGGCGACGGCCTCAGCGGACTGGTCGTGGATCGCTACGGCGACCTGCTGGTGGCCCAGTTCTTCAGCGCCGGCATGTTCCGCCACCGCGAATGGATCTACGACGCGCTCAGGCAACAGTTCCCCGGCTGCCGCTTGCATGCCTTCGCCGACGAGCACGTGCAGAAGCAGGAGAGCTTCGACTGCAAACCTTTCAGCAGCAGCGGCAGCGAGCCGACCGCGCCGGCGATCATCACCGAGCATGGCATCCGCTTCCGCGCCGATCCGGCCGGCGCGCACAAGACCGGTTTCTTCGCCGACCAGCGCGACAACCGCGAATGGCTGTCGCACCAATGCGGCGGCAAGCGCGTCCTCGACCTGTGCTGCAACACCGGCGGCTTCGGCGTCTATGCCGCGGTGCGCGGCGCCGCCGAAGTCATCGGCATCGACATCGACGAGGACGTGCTCGCCATCGCCAGGGGCAACGCGAAGCTCAACAACGGCCATGTGAAGTTCGTGCAGGCCGACCTGTTCCCGTGGCTGCGCGACGCCGGCAACCGCGGCGACCGGTTCGACGTGGTGATCCTCGACCCGGCCAAGATGACGCGAGACCGCGAGCAGGTGATCCCGGCGCTGAAGAAATACCTGGACATGAACAAGCTCGCGCTCGGCGTGGTCAAGCAGGGCGGGTTGTTCGCCACGTTCTCCTGCACCGGCCTGGTCAGCGAAGAACAGTTCCTCGACATGTTGCGCCGCGCCGCGTTCTATGCCGGGCGCACGCTGCAGGTACTGAAGATTGCCGGTGCCGGCCCCGACCATCCGTTCCTGGCGCAGGTGCAGGAGTCGCGTTACCTGAAGGCGGCGTTCTGCCGGGTGCTGGATTGATGCGTGTCCTTCTCCCCTTGCAAGGGGAGTAGGTGCCCGAAGGGCGGGAGGAGCGGCGGTAGCCCGCCGCTGTGTGCCAAACGTTCACCGGAGCCGCGCTGCGAAGCGGTTCCCGATGTGCCGGGAGATATAGGTGCCCAAGCCGCATCCGTCGCGGGCGAGCGATTTCAAGCGGTCGACGTGGCGCCGCCCCGGGCAATCGTGGTTGTACAGATAGACCTTGCCATCGACGAACTCCACTGCGAGCGCATCCGGGAGGACGGCGTAGGCCGCCACGCCGGAGTGTCCGCCCTGGTTCTGGTAGGGGTGGAATACAGGCATCCGTAAGGCGGTCGCGGCTTCCATGGCCCGATGCTAGGTCGTGGTCGGTGTGCAGACGATGAAGCCGCGCAGCGGGTGAGACGCCGGCCGCTACACTGGCGGCATGCCTGCCACCACACTGCTACTGGTCGTCCTGCTGCTCGCAGTGCTGGTCGTGATCACGCTGTTGCTGCTGTTGCTGCGCCGCCGTCCCGAGGTGCTGTTCGAGACTCACCGCGTCGGGCTGGAACAGGCGCTGCGCGATGAACAGCGCGATGGCCGCGGCGAGCTGCGGCAACAACTCGACAGCCTGTCGCTGCAGCAGGAGCAGCGCATTGACGGCTTCGGCGGGCGGCTGGACCTGCTGCGCGACACCTTGAACGAGGACGCGCGCAAGGCCCGGGCCGAGGGCGCGGAATTGCAGCAGCGTTTCGCCGACGCGCTCGGCCAGCGGCTGACCGAGCTCACCCAGCGCAACGAGCTGCGCCTGGGCGAGATGCGCACAACGCTGGAGCAGAAACTGCGCGAGCTGCAGCTCGACAATGCCGCCAAGCTCGAACAGATGCGCGCGACCGTCGACGAGAAACTGCATGCAACGCTGGAGACGCGGCTGACCGAGAGCTTCGGCAACGTCACCCAGATGCTGGCGCAGGTGCACCAGGGCCTTGGCGACATGCAAAAGCTCGCCGCCGACGTTGGCGGACTGCAGCGGGTGCTGACCAACGTCAAGTCGCGCGGCGTGTTTGGCGAAGTGCAGCTGGCGGGATTGCTGGAACAGGTGTTCGCGCCGGATCAGTACGCGGCCAACGTCGCCACCGTGCCCGGCAGCAGCGAGCGGGTCGAATTCGCGGTGCGATTCCCCGGCTCCAGTGACAATGCCGTGGTCTGGCTGCCGATCGACGCCAAGTTCCCGCGCGAGGATTACGAGCGCCTGCTCGACGCGCAGGAACGCGCCGACCTCGACGCTGCGCGCGCCGCCGGCGATGCGCTGGAGCGCCGCGTGCGGCTGGAGGCGGCGCGCATCTGCGACAAGTACGTCGCCGCGCCGCACACCACCGAGTTCGCGATCCTGTTCCTGCCGACCGAAGGCCTGTACGCGGAAGTGCTGCGACGGCCCGGGCTGGTGGAGTCGCTGCAGCGCGACAGCCGGATCGCGGTCGCGGGCCCGACCACGCTGCTGGCGCTGATGACCAGTTTCCAGATGGGCTTCCGCACGCTTGCGATCGAGAAGCGTTCGAGCGAGGTCTGGCGCACGCTGGGCGCGGTCAAGACCGAGTTCGGCAAGTTCGGCGACGTGCTCGACAACGTCAAGGACAAGCTGGACAAGGCCAGCCGCCAGATCGACCAGACCGGCGTGCGCACGCGCGCGATCCAGCGCCAGCTGCGCGACGTGGAATCGCTGCCCGGCGAGGACAGCCAGAAGTTGCTCGGCGCGGAGTTCGATGACGCCGACGAGTGAGCGCGCGGCTCAGTAACTGTCGGTCGGCATGATCGGCATCGCGTCGGCCGGCACGCTCGGGTTGTCGTCGTCGTCGCGCAGATAGTCCGGCAGCGAATCGTCGCTCTTCTGCTGGTCGCCGAAGATCTGGTACCTGCGTCGCTGCAGCCAGGCGTCGCGGAACAGCGCGTATTCGTCTGTGGCGCCTTCGCGCATGCTGTCGACCGCGAACAATTGCGTGCGCACGTCGACCAGTTGCAGGCCCTGCAGGAACACCCGGGTCGGATCGTTGTCGACCTGGCGGATCAGGGACAGCGGCGCATCGCCGACCAGCCCGAACACGTCGCGCACCGTGCGCGGGCCGAACAGCGGCAGCTCGACATAGCGCGACCGTTTCCAGCCCCACACGCCCAGCGTCTGGCCGAAGTCCTCGCTGCGGTTGGCCAGGTGCGCGTCGGAGGCCGGATCGAAGAGGCCGCCGATACCGAGCGTGCTGTTGAGCGTGAAGCGGCCGAGCGCGTGCGCCGCCTGCCTGGGTTTGCCCTGCAGCAGCGCGTTGATCGCGCTGACCGGCTGGCCGAGGTTGTTGAAGAAGTTGCCGACGCCCAGCCGCACCGGGCGCGGCACCACCGCGACGTAGGCCTTCGCCAGCGGCTTGGCGATGCGGCGATCGACGACGTTGTTGAACGCATGCACGCGCCGGTTCAGTGGCTCCCACGGGTCGTAGCTCGAAGGCAGTTCCGCCGGCGGCGGCAGGGTCGGGTCGGCGACCGGGTCGTAATCCTGGGTCGCGTTGCCGTAGAGCGCGTCGTAGTCCTGCTCGGCCCGGGTGCGCGGATCTGCCGGCGCTGGCGTCGCGGTCTGATGCGCATCTGGCTGGGTATCGGCGGACGGCGGCGGCACCATCTCGGCGGCATCGACGGTTGCCGTTGCCATGGGCGCGGTCGGGGCAGGTGCGGTTTCTGCGGGCGCGATGTCCTGCGCCCGCGCTGCGGCGACTGTCGTCAATAGCGCCAGCGCCAGCAGCAGCCGGATCGGGATCGGATTCATGCGCGCAGTGTAGTGGCTCGCCGCCAGCGCCGGAATCGTGCCGCAGTCCGGATCACGTTCAGGCTGCGTAGGCGAGCGCAGGGGTCAGGCGGTAGGCGGCGCGCAGCGCGGACAGGCCCGCCGGATCGCCGTCGACGACGACGCCGCCGGCGCGCTGCGCGAGTTCGGCCAGCAACGCCACGCCGGCGCTGTCAACCCGGCCGACGTCGGCGAGATCGAAGCGGCGCACACCGTCGAGCGAGGCGACGGCCTGCGTCCACAGGCCGGCGATGGCGCCGACCAGCAAATCGCCACGGAAACGCAGCGTGTCGGCGTCGCGCTGCAGCAACGGCTCAGCGCTTGGCATCGGCCTGCAGCTGGCCGCCGCGCAGGTCAGCAGCGACCTGCCTGATTGACTTGTGGGTCAGCTCGCTGTCGAACTGCTGGCGGAAGGTCTGCACGAACGACACCCCTTCGACCATCACGTCGAACACCTTCCAGGTACCGCCCGACTTGCGCATCAGGTAGTCGACCGGGATCGGTTCGCCGCCACTGCGCATCAACTCGCTGGCGACCTTGACGCCAAGGCCTCGCGGCAACGCCGTCTCCGATTTCAGCCGCACGCGCAGCTGGGTGTTGAAGTCGAGCAGCGAGGAGCCGTAACGCTGCATCAAATTGTCGGCCAGCGCGTCGGCGAACAGCTTGACGTCCGCATCCGCGGCGCCGCGACCGTGGCGGCCGAGCACCTGGCGCGCAGCGTAGTCGCGATCGAACATCTGGCTGAATTCACTCGACACGAACTGGCGCAGCACGGTGCGGTTCCTGGTGAACTCGGGGCGGCGTTTTTCCAGCGTCGCCAGCACGCGCTGGCTGTTGTCGAGCACCAGCTGGCTGGGCGAGCCCTGCACGGTGGCAGCGGCGGCGTTTTGCGCCATCGCCGGGGCAGGAGCAACGACAAGCGCGCTGGCGGTCAGGGCCGAGGCGATGACAAGGGTGAGGAAATTGCGCTTCATGGGGTCGGTGCTTCCGTGGGGGTCGGGGTGTCGCCGGTGTTGCCTTCGTCCGGTGCGGCCGGCTTGCCGCCGCCGAACATGTACTTGCCGACCATCTGCATCAGGTCGACCGCCGGCGTGGTGAACGCGATCTCCTCGCCGGGTTTCAGGGTTTCGAGGTCGCCGCCGGGTTGCAGCCCGATGTAGCTCTCGCCGAGCAGGCCGCCGGTGAGGATGCCCGCGGACGTGTCCGCCGGCAGATCCTTGTAGCGAGTGTCGATGGCCAGGGTCACGACGGAGTCGAATTTGACCGGGTCCAGCTGAATGTCGGCCACATTGCCGATCACCACGCCGCCGATCTTCACCGGTGCCGAGGCGCGCAGCTGGCCGAGGTTGGTAAAGCGCGCCTGCAACGGATAGCTGTCGTGGCCGAAGCCGAACTTGCCGTTGGTGGTGGCGACCGCGAGCACCAGCAGCGATGCCAGCGCCAGCAGCAGGAAGGCGCCGACCGCGAATTCGAGACGGGGACCGCGAACGCTCATGGCTTAACTCCGGAACAAAAACGCGGACAGGACGAAATTGAACATCAGCACCAGCAGCGAGGCATTGACCACTGCGCGCGTGGTCGCGATCGAGGTGCCCTCGACGGTGGGCTCGGCGTGGTAGCCGACATAGGAGGCGACCAGCGCGGCGATCCCGCCGAACACCGCCGACTTCTGCAGCGCGACCAGGAAGTCGTGGCGGAAATCTACGCTGTCCTTCAACACCTGCCAGAAGGTGCCGGCATCGATACCGATCACGTGCACCGCCTCGAAATAGCTGGCGCTGATCGCCAGGCTGCAGAAGAAGCCAGTCAATAGCGGCACGCACAGCACGGCTGCCCAGAACCGCGGCGCGACCGCCTTGGCGATCGGATCGATCGCCATCAGCCCGAGCGCGGTGATCTGGTCAGTGGCGCGCATCAGCCCCAGTTCCGCGGCGATCGAACTGCCGGCGCGGCCGATGAACAGCAGCGCGGTGAGCACCGGCGCCAGTTCGCGATACAGGCCCAGGCCGACCAGGGCGCTGATCTGGTTGCTGGCACCGTAGGTCTCGAGCGCGCGGTAGCCCAGCAGCGTGACCGACAGGCCGACGAAGGCGCCGCCGACCGCGATGATCGGCAGCGAACGTGCGCCGATCTTGTAGATCTCGCGTGTCAGTTCGGCGAAGAAGTCGCGGGTCGGCTTTGATGCACGCAGCACCGACAGCGAGAACAGCCCGGCGCGGCCGAGCGAGCGGGTGGCGGCGATGAACGGCATCAGGCCGCCTCCGCACGCGCGGTCGCGTCGAACGCAATGGGGCCATCCGGCTGGCCGTCGAGGAACTGCCGGACCAGCGGGTCGGTGGTCGCCTGCAGCTCCGCCGGCGTGCCCGAGAACACGATGCGACCATTGGCGATCACGATCGCGCGGTCGGCGACCGGCAGCGTCTCGTGCACGTGGTGGGTGACGATGATGCTGGTCAGGCCGAGGCTGGCGTTGAGCCGCGCGATCAGGCTCATGATCACGCCGCTGGCGATCGGGTCGAGCCCGGTCAGCGGCTCGTCGTAGATCATCAGCGGCGGGTCCAGCGCCAGCGCGCGCGCCAGCGCGACGCGCCGCGCCATGCCGCCGGACAGCTCGCGCGGGAACAGGTCGGCGGTGGCGCGCAGGCCGACCGCGTGCAGCTTCAACGCGACCAGCCGATCGATCACCGCGGCCGGCAACAAGGTATGCGTGCGCAGCGGCAGCGCCACGTTCTCGGCAACGGTGAGATCGGTGAGCAGGCCATTGCCCTGCAGCAGGACACCAATACTCTTGCGCAGCTGCAACAACGCGCGCTGCTGGCGCGGCAATGGCGCGCCGAGGATCTCGATCGTGCCCGCGGCCGGTGCCAGCTCGCCGGTCAGCGCCGCCAGCAGCGTCGACTTGCCGATGCCCGACGGCCCCAGCACCGCGGTCACGCTGCCGCGCGGCACCACCAGGTCGATGCCCTCGAGTACGGCGCGGCCGCCGCGATCGAGGCGGACATCGGCAAGGCGCACGGCGGGCGAGTCGGTGGTCATCGGCAACGGAAGTCCGGGAGATCGCAAAAAACGCCGCAGCTTGGCGGCCAGCCGCTGAATGGCAGCCCAGCAGCGCGGGCATTGTCGCAGCTTCGTGCTGGAGACGAGGCCGCGCATGGGCAACGCCATGTTCCGGGCGTGGCATCGCCACGCGTCTCGGCGCTTGCGACCGCGCTCCGGCAAGATGCGCCATGCCGCAGCACCCGCCGTCCGATTTCCGGCTCTATCCCTCCAATGACCTGGACGTATTGGCCGGCGTGCTGGGCGAACTGCTGCGCGCCCCGGGCGGCGGGGACTGGTGGCGCGAGGAATGGATCCTGGTGCCGCAGTTTTCCATGCGGCGCTGGCTGCAGCAGCAACTGGCCGGGCATCTGGGCATCTGCGCCAACGTGCGCTTCGTGACCCCGGGCGAATTCGTCGACCATGCGCTGGACGCCCAGCTTGGTCCCGCGCCGCGCGGCGACCGGCTGCTGCCGGACACCCTGCGCTGGCACCTGCTGCGCGAACTGCGCGTGCAGCCGCCGGCGGAATTCGCAGGCTTCCTGGCCGATGCCGACCCACGCCGGGAATGGTCGCTGGCGACGGTGCTGGCCGACAGCTTCGAGCGCTACCAGGCCTGGCGTCGTGACCTGTTGCTGGA
Source organism: Luteimonas sp. (assembly GCA_039919355.1). Lineage (GTDB taxonomy): Bacteria > Pseudomonadota > Gammaproteobacteria > Xanthomonadales > Xanthomonadaceae > Cognatiluteimonas. The sequence goes on from JBDSFV010000146.1 coordinate 9,483, forward strand.
CTGGGAGCGTCGGCCGCCGCGCGACGATGGCCAGGCCCAGCTGTGGCGGCGCATCGCTGCCGGCCGCCAGCACCGCGCCCGCCGCATCGGCGCCTACCTGCAACGGTTCGGGCCCGAAGGCGCGTCCGCACCGTCCGGATTGCCGCCGCGACTGTTCGTGTTCGCCTGCCAGAACGTCTCGCCCGACGTGTTGCAGGTCATCGCCAGCCAGGCGCGCGCGGGCGAACAGCACTTCTTCCTGCATACGCCGTCGCGCGTGTACTGGGGCGACCTGGACCGCTGGGCCGCGGATTACCGCCCCGACCAGGACGACCGTTTCGGCGGCGAGAATCCACTGCTCGCCGCGTGGGGCCAGGCCGGACGCGACTTCATCGCCGCGCTCGGCGGCGGCGAGACCGTGCGCGCGCGCTTTGAAGCGCCGGCCTTCACCGAACCGCTGGGCGACGACCTGCTGGGCCGGATCCAGGCCGACCTGCTGGAGAACCGCGCGCCGCTGGCCGTGACCGACAGCCACTGGCCGCGCGGGCAAGTCGACATCGCCGACGGCAGCCTGCAGTTCCACGCGTGCCACACGCGTTTGCGCGAAGTGCAGGTGCTGCACGACCAGCTGCGGGCGTTGTTGGAACAGGATGCGCCCGATGGACGCGAGCGCATCGATCCGCGCGATGTCGCCGTGCTGATGCCCGATATGGATGCTTACGCGCCGCATGTGGAAGCGGTGTTCGGCGGCGCCCTGGGCACGTCGCGCGAGATCCCCTACACCATCGCCGACACCAGTCCGCTGGCCAGCGCGGCGATCGCCGAAGCCTTCCTGCGGCTGCTGAAGCTGCCGATCGAGCCGTTGACGCTGCCGCACCTGGTCGACCTGCTGGCGGTGCCGGCGCTGGCCGAACGGTTCGACATCAACGATGCCGACCGCGGCCGCCTGCAGGACTGGTTGCAGGCCGCCGGTGCGCGGTGGGGCCTGGACGGCGCCGATCGCGAACGCCACGACGCCGGCGCCGACGCCAGTTATACCTTCGAGTTCGCGCTGGACCGGCTGTTGCTGGGCCTGGCCAGCGGCGACGAAGACCTGATCGCCGGCCCTTCAGGGCAAGCGATCGCGCCGTGGCCGCAACTGGAAGGGCAGGCCACCCAGTCGCTGGACGCGCTCGTGCGCCTGCTCGCCGCGTTGCGCGGTTACAGCGCGCGCCTGCAGGGACCGCACACGCCGCGCGAATGGTCCAGCCAGCTGGCCGAACTGATCGCCGCGGTGTTCGCCGCCGAGCCGCGCGACAACGCCGAGCGCACGGTGCTGGAGCGCCTGCACCAGGCGGTGGCCGCCTTCGCCGACAGCGCATTGCTGGCCGGCTTCGAGCTGCCGGTAGAGCACAGCGTGGTGCTGGACCATTTCCAGGCCGAGCTGGGCAGCAGCGATGCGCGTGCGCCGTTCCTGTCCGGCGGCGTGTGCTTTGGCCGCATGGTACCGATGCGGCTGATCCCGTTCCGCGTGGTCTGCCTGCTGGGCATGGAGGAAGCGGCGTTTCCCGCGCGCGACGGGCGCGATCCCGTCAACCGCATCAACCAGGCGCTGGACAGTCCCGATCGCCGCGTCGGCGATCCCTCGCGCCGCGATGCCGACCGTTACCTGTTCCTGCAGCTGTTCTCGTCGGCCAGCCGCGTGTTCTACAGCAGCTGGGTGGGCATGGACGCGCGCGACGGCAGCCGGCGCGAGCCGTCGATGCTGGTCTCCGAACTGCTCGACGCCGCAGCGCGCTATCACCAGGGCGAGGCCGCCAGCGTGCGCGAACGGCTGGTCGTGCGGCACGCGTTGCAGCCGTTCTCGCCGGCGGCCTTCGGCGCGGCGTTGCCCGACGAAACGCAGCGCGAACCGCGTCGTTTCAGTTACGACGCGCGCTGGCATCCGGCTGCCGGCGTCGACATCGGGCGGGGTGAACGCACCATGTTCGCTTCACCGTTGCCCGATCGCGGGCCGAACGAAGAACCCGCGGTGCCGCTGGCCCGGCTGCGCGCTGCATTGATGCGCCCGCATGCGCACTACCTGCAGGAAGGCCTCGGCCTGCGCCTGCCGGACGAGGAAGCGCCGCTGGAGGAACACGAACCATTCGGAACGCCCGACGCGCTCGCGCGGCACGGGCTGCGGCGATGGGTCTTCGACGCCTGGCGTGGTACCGGCGCGACGCCCGACCTGCGGGCATTGCAGGCGCAGCTGTTGGCGCGCGGCCTGCTGGCACCGGGCGCCGATGGTGGCTCGGTGCTGCAAGGCGTGCTGGAGGACGTGGCACCGTTCGCGGAAGTTGCACTGGAAGCCGGTTTTGTCGGCGCCGGCGATGCGACTACGTTCGAGCTGATGCTGGACGGGCAGGCGCTGGCCTGCGCGCTGGACCAGGTTCACGCGCAAGGCGTCTTCCGCGCCGCGCTCAACCCCACCGGACGCCATGGCGGCCACGCATTGCGACACGGCCTGGACTGGCTGGCCGCGTCGGCGCACGGACTGCCGCTGCACGAATTGTCGGTGGACAGGAAAGGCGCCGTGCCAGGCATCATGGTGCGCGACCCGCTGCCCCGGGCGCAGGCGCTGCGTGTCCTGTCGGCGCTGCTGGCGCTGCGCCGCCGCGGCTTGCGCGCACCGTTGTGCTTCCTGCCCAAGAGCGGCCATGCCTGGTGGCGGATGGCGCCGCAGGATGCGGAACGCGCGCTGGAAGAAGCGCAAAAGATCTGGGGCGGGGGCGACGGCGATTTCGGCGGTCCCGGCGAGGCGCAGGCATCGACGCTGATTGCGCTGCGCGGCCGCGATCCTTTCCTCGATGGCGATCTCGACTCTCGCGAAGCCTTCGAACATCTGTCGCATCGCATCTTCAGCGCGGTCGAACAGGGCGAGGCCTTCGATACGGAGGCGCTGCCATGAGCGACCCCATCTTCGACACCGACCTGCACCAGCGCAGCCTGGTGGAAGCCAGCGCCGGCACCGGCAAGACCTATGCGCTGGCCGGGCTGTTCGCGCGCGCGGTGATCGTCGAACGCCTGCGCGTGCCGCAGGTGCTGGCGGTCACCTACACCGTGGCCGCCACCCAGGAGTTGCACGAACGCGTGCGCCTGCGTTTGCAACAGGCATTGGCGCTGGCGCAGGCATGGCGCGATGGCGACAGTGAGGTGCGCGCGGGCGATGCCCCGGAAATCGCGATGCTGCGCTGCCTGTTGCACCAGGCTTTGCACGCTGAGCCGCGCGAATCGCTGCCGGCGCTGCGCCAGCGCCTGGCGCGTGCGCTGGGCGAAATGGATCTGGCTGCGATCGCGACCATCCACGGTTTCTGCCAGCGCGTGCTGCGCGAACACGCGCTGGAGACGCAGCAACCACTGCTCGCCTCGACCCTTGAAACCGCCAACGCCGCGAGCCGCGGGCGCTTGGCCGCGGACCTGTGGCGCGCGTTCTCGCGGGACGGCGAGGGCGCGGGCTTCTTGCGTCGCCAGTTCGGCCGGCTCGAGGATCTGGCCAAAAGCCTGCGTGACCTGCTGGCGCCGGAGCCGCTGCTGCCACCGCCGCCGCCCGCACTGGCCGATCCGCGTCCTGCGCTGGCGCAGGCCTGGCAATGCGTCGCCGCGGCGCATGCAGCGCATGGCGAGTCGGCGCGTGCGGCGATCGAGCACGCCATCGCCAACGCGGTGCTCAACGGCAGCCAATACAAACCCGACCACGTCGCCTCGCTGTGGCAGTGGTTGCAGGTCTCCGCGCAGGCCGCGACCGTGCCGCTCGCGTTGCATCCCAAGTTGCACAAGTACCTGCCTGCGGTGCTGGAGAAGGGCACGCTCAAGGCCAGGGCCGGGCACACGCCGCAATCGCCGTTGTTCGCCACCTTCGAACCCTGCAACGAGGCCATGGACGCGGTCGAACGCTGGCAGGAAGCGCGCGACCTGCAACAGTTGCACGCATTGCGGGACGAGGCGCTGCGTCGCGACCGCGACCGCAAGCACGCGTTCAACGTGCGCGACTACGACGACCTGATCGGCGAGTTGCATGCCGCCGTCGAGGACGAAAGCCGGCGCGACCGATTGATGCACGCATTGCGCCGGCAATTCCCGTGCGTGCTGGTGGACGAGTTCCAGGACACCGATGCGCGGCAATGGGACATCTTCGCGCGTCTGTTCGGCGAGGGTGGCCTGGTGCTGGTCGGCGATCCCAAGCAGGCGATCTACCGCTTCCGCGGCGGCGACGTGAACACCTATGTCGCCGCGGCCGAAACCGCACTGCGCGCCGCGCCGCTGGACCGCAATTTCCGTTCGCGCCCGTGCGTGATTGCGGCGGTCAACACCCTGTTCGCAACCGTGCCGCCGGGGGTGTTGGGCGAAGGCATCGGGTTCCTGCCAACGCGTCCTGGCGGCAGGACCGCAGATGCAGACTGCGTGCTGGAGGATCGGCCCGCGCCTGCAATCCACTTCCACGTCGTTCCATCGACCGGGAGCGGCAAGGACTGGAACAAGCCCACCTCCGTGCGCATCGCCGCCAATCTTTGCGCCGACGCCATCCTGCAACGCCTGCAGCAGGCTGGCATGGGGCGCGCGCTGCGCAGGGATCCGCACACCGGGACGTTGCGACCACTGCAGCCGCGCGATTTCGCCGTGCTCGTCCGCGACCACCGCCAGGCGGCCGCGGTTCGCCATGCCTTGTCCTTGCGTGGCGTGCCCGCGGTGGCGGCGGGCAAGGCGAGCCTGTACGAAAGCGAGGAAGCGCAAGCCGTGCTGACGTTGTTGCTGGCGTTGCGTTCGCCCGGCGACGATCGCCGCCTGCGCGCCGCGCTGGCGACGCTGCTGCTGGGTTGGGACGCCGCGCGCATTTTCGCCCTGGACGACGATGGCAACGCACTGCGCGATTGGCAGCAGCAACTGGTGGCGTGGCGCACGCGCTGGGAACGGCACGGGCCGCAGGCGATGCTGGCCGAAGTGCTGGCCGCGAACGCCGAACGCCTGCTGCAGCAGGAAGGCGGCGAACGACGCCTGACCAATTACCTGCAGCTGGGCGAACTGATGCAATCGGCTGCCGGCCGCAACCTCGGCACGCAGGGGCAACTCGACGCACTGCGCCAGGACATCGCCCATGCCGATGGCGACGACGAAGCACAGCAGCCCCGCCTGGAATCCGATGCGGGCCGGGTGCAGATCCTGACCTTGCACAAGAGCAAGGGCCTGGAGTTCCCGCTGGTTTACCTGCCTTTCGTGGGCATCGGCCGCCAGGACAAGGTCAGCAATCCCGCGACCTACACCGATGCGGACGGCCGCCGTGTCCGCCAGTGGCAGACCACGCAGCCATTCGATGGCGCGCCGGCTTGGGACGAAGCCAAAGGCCTGCACCTGAAGGAAGAAGCCGCCGAAGACATGCGACTGCTGTACGTGGGCCTGACCCGCGCCGTCGATGCACTGTGGGTGTGCGGGGGCCCGCTGTCGCAACACCAGAACGCATCGCTGTATCGCCTGCTGCAGGCCTCGATGCCTCCGCAGGAATTGCTGGCTGCGCTCGGTGACCGCGCCATCGTCACGACCGGCTTGCCGCACACTGGATCGCCGTCGCGGCTGCCCGCGATTCCGGTGCCCGCGGTGCCCGCAGCGCGCGTTGCGCGACGCCGCCTGCAGCGCAACTGGTGGATCCACAGCTTCAGCCAGCTGCACAGGCAGCAGTCGCAGGGCGCGGGCGTGCTGCTCGAAGCACGCCCGGCGGACGACGAAGCGCCGCTGGCCACCGCAGTCACGCCGCAACGCCAACGCGTGTTTGCCGGTTCCCGCTTCGGCAATGTGCTGCACCACGTGTTGGAACACGTGGATTTCGCCGCCTGGCGCGATCATGTCGACGCGCTGCCGCCGCCGGGACAGATCCGGTTTTTGGTCGATGCACTCAACAGCCAGGGCTACGCGGAACACCTGCATGAAGCCGGCGTGCGGGAGCTGACGCCGCTGCTGGCGCGCACGCTCAACGTGGCGCTGCCGGAGCATGCGCGTCTGTGCGAGCTACCGCTGGAATCGCGCATCGTCGAACTGGAATTCCACATGGCCCTGCGCGGCGCCAGCGTCCAGGCCTTGCTTGATCTGCTGCATCGACATGGCCTGTTGCTGGACCGGAACGACTTCGGCGCATGGGCGCAACTCGCCGGCCTGATGAACGGCAAGATCGACCTGACCTACCGCCACGGCGGCCGTGTCTACCTGCTGGATTACAAGTCCAACGACCTGCCCGCCTACCATCCGGCGGCGCTGTCGCACACCATGGCAGCAAGCGAATACGACCTGCAGGCGCTGCTCTACACCCTGGCCGTGCACCGCTGGATGCAGCTGCGCATGGGCGTGGGCTACGACTACGACCGGGACTTCGGGGGCGTGCGTTATGTGTTCTGTCGCGGGCTGGAACTTTCCGATCCTGCGCGCGGTGTGTTCGTGCCGCAGTTTTCCCGCGAGCTGGTCGAAGCAGTGGACGCGCTGTTGGTGTCGCCGATGGAGCAGGCCGCATGAACCTGATCGCGCAGCTGCAGAAGCACAGCGACAGCCTGCGCGCGGTCGATATCGCTTTCGCCGACACGCTGCGCCGGCTCGATCCACGGACCGACCCACAAGTGCTTGCCGGCGCCGCGCTGGCTTCGCTGGCGGTGAGCGCCGGGCATGCCGCGTTCGATCCATCGCAGCCGCAGTGGTTGCTCGGCGCCGTCGATGGACTGCCCGACGCCGAGACCTGGATCGCCGCATTACGAGCATCGCCATGGGTGAGCGAACCAGCGATGCAAGACAGCGCGGCTGCCTCAAGGCCGCTGGTGCTGGAAAACGGTTTGCTCTACCTGCGCCGCTACCGCGAATACGAATATCGCCTCGCCGCCGGCCTGCAACGCATCGCTGTGCGGGCGCCATCCGCGGTCGATGTCGGCGCACTCGCGCCGTTGTTCGCCGCGCTGTTTCCGCACGCGCGCGCAGGCGACGCCCAGGCCCGCGCCGCCGCGCTCGCCCTGTTGCGCTCGCTGCTGCTGGTCACCGGCGGCCCCGGCACCGGCAAGACCACCACCATCGCGCGCCTGCTGCTGCTGTTGCTCGCACAGGCACAGGCGACAGGAACCGCGACACCGCGGATCGCGCTGGCGGCACCGACCGGGCGCGCCGCCGAACGCATGGCCGAAAGCCTGCGCAGGGCCAGCGCCTCGCTGCGTGCGACCACCGGCGTCGGCGCTGCGTTGTGCGACGCGCTGCCGACCCAGGCGCGCACGCTGCATCGCCTGCTCGGCACGATCCCCGACAGTCCGCGTTTCCGCCACCACGCCGGCAATCCGTTGCCATTCGAGGTGATCGTGGTCGACGAGGCCTCGATGGTCGACCTGCCGCTGATGTGCAAGCTGGTCGAAGCCGTCGGCGACGGCGCGCGCCTGGTCCTGCTCGGCGATCGCGACCAGTTGCCGTCGGTCGAGGCCGGCGACGTGCTCGCTGCGATCACCGATGCGGCAGGCACGGACGACGCACTTCCCGCCGGCATCGTCCATGCCCTGGCGCCATTGCTTGGCGAGACCGCGATCGCGCCTGACGCACAGCCACTGCTGGCGGGCCATCGCGTGCAGCTGCTGCGCGGCTATCGCCAGTCCGAGGCACTCGAACTCGCACCGCTCGCCGCGGCCGCGCGCGATGGCGAGGCCGATGTCGCGCTGGCGTTGCTGCGCGGCGGCACGCTCGCCGGCGTGCAGTTCCATGAAGGCCTGCACGATCCGCTTGCCGGCACGACCCGGCAACCGCTGCTCGACGCCTGGCGCGCGATCGCCGCCGCCGATCCAGACGCCGCGCTGGCGCTGGCCGCGCGCGTGCGCCTCCTCACCGCGCTGCGCGACGGACCACAGGGTGCCAGCGTGC
>JBDSFV010000147.1:0-5201 GCA_039919355.1 Luteimonas sp.
ACTGCGCCTGACGCGACCCGCGTCCCCGCCGCAAACCGGACACGAATGGATAGCCGCAGCGACGACACGTCCCGCCTCCACGACGCCTTCTGCGCCCTGCGCGAAAGCTTGTCCGCCGAGATCGTCGGCCAGGCCGGCCTGGTCGAACGCCTGCTGATCGCGCTGCTCGCCGACGGCCACCTGCTGGTCGAAGGCGCTCCCGGCCTGGCCAAGACCAGTGCCATCCGCGCGCTCGCGGCAAGACTGGAAGCTGACTTCGCCCGCGTGCAGTTCACCCCCGACCTGCTGCCGGCCGACCTCACCGGCACCGAAGTCTGGCGCCCGCACGATGGCCGTTTCGAGTTCCTGCCCGGGCCGATCTTCCATCCCGTGCTGCTCGCGGACGAGATCAACCGCGCGCCGGCCAAGGTGCAGTCGGCGTTGCTCGAGGCGATGGGCGAGCGCCAGGTCACCGTCGGCCGCCACACCTATCCGTTGCCGCCGTTGTTCCTGGTGATGGCGACGCAGAATCCGATCGAACAGGAGGGCACCTTCCCGCTGCCCGAGGCGCAGCTCGACCGCTTCCTGATGTACGTGCGCATCGGTTATCCGGAAGCCGCGGCCGAGACCGAGATCCTGCGGCTGGCTCGCGAACGCGCGCGCGTCGCGATGCAGCCACCGACCACATCGCCGACCAGGCTGCCGATGGCGGACGTATTTGCCGCACGCGCTGCGGTGCTCGACCTGCATGTCGCACCGCAACTGGAGCGTTATCTGGTCGAACTGGTGCTGGCTTCGCGCGATGCCGGTCGTTACGACACGGAGCTTGCGCGCCGTATCGCCTGGGGTGCGAGCCCGCGCGGCTCGATCGCGCTGGAACGCTGCGCGCGTGCGCGCGCCTGGCTGGCCGGACGCAACTACGTCACGCCGGACGACATCCGCGCGATCGCTCCCGACGTGCTGCGCCATCGCGTGCTGCCGAGCTACGAAGCTACCGCGGAAGGCTGGGACGGCGAGAAACTGGTCGCTGCGCTGCTGGACAAGGTGCCGTTGCCGTAAGCGTCGTCGGCAATGGAAGGAACACAACCCATGCACGCTGACGGCATGCTTTCAGACGGCGTTATCCCGACCCTGGCCGAACTGGTCGCTTTGCGCGGCGTGGCGCAGGGCTGGCGACCGCCGAAGCGTGGCCGCCACGGCGTCAGCGCCCATGCGCTGTCGCCGTTGCGAGGACGCGGCATGGAATACGCGGAATCGCGCGAATACGCGATCGGCGACGACGCACGCCATATCGACTGGCGACTGACCGCGCGCAGCGGCAAGCCGCATACCAAGCTGTTCCAGGCCGAACGCGAACGATTGACGCTGATCGTCGCCGACACCACGCCGGCGCTGTATTTCGGCACGCGCGTGCGCTTCAAGTCGGTGCAGGCCGCGCGCGCCGGCGCAATTGCCGCCTGGGCCGCGATCCGCGATGGCGACCGTGTCGCCGCCTTGCGTGGCAGCAACAGCGAAGCACCGGTGCCGCCCGCGGCTGGGTCGCGCGGCGCATTGCGCGTGCTCGATGCACTGGTGCGCTGGTATGCAAGGCCGCCGTCGGACGACACCGGATTGACGGTCGCGCTCGACCACGCGCGACGCCTGCTGCGCCCCGGTTCGCGACTGGTATTGCTGGCCGATCCCGCCAGCGTTGCCGCGGTGCCGCCGCAACGCTGGCCGGCGTTGACGATGCACAACGAGGTGATCGTGCTGCTGCTCAGCGATCCGCTCGAACGCGAGCCGCCACGGGCGTGGTTGCCGTTCATCGCCGCCGATCACCGCATCGAACTCGACCTCGCCATCGACGCGCAACGGCAGCGCTGGCGCAACGAATTCGTCGCGCCGGTCGACACGGCGCTGGCGCAACTGCCGGCGCGCGGTGTGCGCGTGCAAGTGCTGTCGAGCGACGCGCCGAGCGAATCGTGGTTGCCGCTGCTCGGCCGACCGCGCGCGGCATGACGATGCAGGCTGATGCGCTCGTGCTGCGCGACATCCACCAGCCGCCGGCGCCGTCGTGGTGGCCTCCGGCGCCGGGCTGGTGGATCGTGGTGGCATGCGTGTTGCTCGCGGTCGTCGTCGCCCTATGGTTCACCTGGCGACGCCGCCGACGGCGTCGCGCGCTGGCACGCATGTTCGATGATGCCGTCGATCACGCCGCAACCCCCGCAGCCAGGATCGCAGCGATGTCCGAATTGCTGCGGCGGGCGGCGCGACGACTGGATCCGGCCGCGGACAAATTGCTGGGCGACGACTGGTTGCGATTCCTCGACAAGGGACTGAAGGTGCCGGCGTTCGCGGCCGGTGCAGGCAGCGTCTTGCGCGATGGCGCCTTTCGTCGCGATGTCTCCGCGTTGGAAGTCGATGCCTTGCGACAACTCACGCGCGCGCGCTTCCTCGACTGGATGGCAGCGCGATGACGCCGCTGCTGTCCGCGACACCGTTCGATGGCTTCGCCTGGCCGTGGTTGCTGCTGGCCCTGCCGCTGCCGTGGCTGCTGCGCTGGCTGTTGCCGCCTGTGCGCAGCGCCGCGGCGGCATTGAGGGTGCCCTATGGCCACCGGCTCGATGCGATCGCCAGCAAGACCGGGCACGCGCGTGGCCGCGGCGTCGGTGCGTTGGCATGGCTGGCGTGGGCGTTGCTGTGCGTGGCCGCGGCCCGGCCACAGCAGCTGGGCGAACCCATCCAGCCGCCGCAGGCCGGACGCGACCTGATGCTGGCCGTCGACCTGTCCGGCAGCATGGGAGACGAGGACATGGCGCTCGGCGGCGGCGTGGTCGACCGCCTCACCGCAGCCAAGGCGGTGCTCGCCGACTTCCTCGACCGTCGCGCCGGCGACCGCGTCGGCCTGCTGGTGTTCGGCGACAAGGCCTATGCGCTGACCCCGCTGACCCTCGATCTGGATTCGGTGCGCGAGCAACTCGACGACAGCGTGGTTGGCCTCGCCGGGCGCGCGACCGCGATCGGCGATGCCATCGGCCTTGCGGTCAAGCGCCTGCGCTCGCAACCGGCCGAGCAGCGGGTGCTGATCCTGCTCACCGATGGCGTCAACACCGCGGGCATTCTGGATCCGATCAAGGCCGCGGAACTCGCCCGCGACGAAGGCGTGCGCATCCATGCGATCGCGTTTGGTGGCGAAGGCGCGGGGCTGTCGGTGTTCGGGATCCCGCTGCACCTGCCTGGCGGCGGCGAGGATACCGACGAGGCCACCTTGCAGCGCATCGCCAAACTCACCGGCGGCAAGGCGTTCCGCGCGCGCGACACCGAACAGCTTGCCGGCATCTACGCCGAGATCGACCGGCTGGAGCCGGTGAAGCGGCCGGGGCAGAGCGTGCGGCCGCGGATCGAACGCTATCCGTGGCTACTCGGCGCCGCGCTCGCCTGCGGCCTGCTTGCATTCGCGATGCCACGACGGGTACGCGCATGAGTTTCGGCGCCGTCAGTCTGGATGTCGCCAGTCTCGCGTCGTTGCACTGGTTGCGCCCGCAGTGGTTGTGGGCGCTGCTGGCACTGCCGCTGCTGGCGTGGTGGTGGCGCGTGCGGCGCAGGCAGCGCAGCGTCTGGCGCGATGTGGTGGATCCGCACTTGCTGCCGCACCTGCTCGAGGGCAGGCCGGATGCACGCGTGCGTGGGGCGCTGTGGCTCGGATTGCCGGGTTGTGCGCTGGCGATCTGTGCCCTCGCAGGTCCGTCATGGCAGCGGGTCGAGCAGCCGCTGTGGCAGAGCAGGGCGCCGCTGGTGATCGCGCTCGACCTGTCGACTGCGACCCTGGCCAACGACCTGCCGCCGTCGCGACTGCTGCAGGCGCGCGCCAAGATCGCGATCTTGCTGCGCACGCGTGCGGGTGGCCAGGTCGGCCTGGTCGCGTTCGCCGACGACGCCTACACCGTGGCCCCACTGACCGACGACACCGCCAACGTCGCGCTGTTCCTGGATGCGCTCGAACCCGACGTGATGCCGGTCGACGGCAGCCACGGCGATCGCGCGATCGCGTGGTCGGCGAAGCTGCTGGAGCAGGCAGGCTTCGATCGCGGCGATATCCTGCTGCTCAGCGACCACGCCGATGCCTCCGCGCACAGCGCCGCGGCGGCGGCGGCGCGCGATGGCTACCGCGTCTCCGCGCTCGGTCTCGGCACGACGGGCGGTGCGGCCTATCGCGATGCCGACGGGCGCATCGCCCAGGCGCATCTGGATGCTGCATCGCTGCGCGCATTGGCGGCCACCGGTGGCGGTGCGTATTCCGCGTTGACCGTTGGGGATGGCGATCTGGCATCGCTCGGCGTGCTGGATCCGCAACGTGCGGGTGCGATGGCGACGCACGGCGAGAAAACCAGCCTATGGCGTGACCAGGGTTACTGGCTGCTGCCGCCGTTGCTGCTGCTGGCGCTGTTCGCATTCCGTCGCGGCGGTGTGTTGGCAATGCTGCTGTTGTGCGTCTGGCTGCCGTGGCAACCGGCGCAGGCCGCCGGCAACGACTGGTGGTCGCGCCCCGACCAGCAGGCGCATGCGCGCCTCGAGCAGGGCGCGCAGGCATACCGCAAGGAGGATTTCGCCGTCGCGGAAAAAAGCTGGAGCGGGTTGCCCGGCGCCGATGCCGCCTACAACCGCGGCAACGCACTGGCCAAGCAGGGCAGCTACGACGACGCGATCGCCGCCTACGACGAGGCGCTGCGGCTGCAGCCCGGCATGGCCGACGCGATCGCGAACAGGCAAGCCGTGGAGGCGGCGAAGAAACGCAAACCGCCGCCGGGCCAGAAACAGGGCAACCAGGGCAATCAGGACAAGCAGAAGCAGTCCGGCAAGCAGAACGGGCAACAGGACGGACAAGATCCGCAGGACGGCCAGGGCCAGCGCGGGCAGACGCCACCCAAGCAGCAAGATGCAAAGCCGTCGGGCGAACAGAACCGGCAGCCGCCATCATCGTCGCAGAATGACCAACCACAGCAGCCGGACAAGCCGTCCGACGCACAGGCGCAGCGCGAAGCCGACGCCGCACAGCGGCAGCGCATGCGCGAAGCGCTGCGCCAGGCGCAACCGGCCGGCAGCGGCAACGACAAGCCCCGCCGGAAGCAGCGGGTCGAAACCGCGGCCGAACGCGAACGCCGCCTCGCCAACGAAGCCTGGTTGAAACGGGTGCCGGACGATCCGGGCGGGCTCCTGCGCGCCAAGTTCCGGCTGGAATACGA
>JBDSFV010000148.1:0-9796 GCA_039919355.1 Luteimonas sp.
TTCGTGATCCATGGACAAGATGCTAACCCGCTCCTGCGGGTAAAATGGCCGGATGATCTCCTTCAAGAACTTCGCGCTTCGACGCGGCGAGCGCCTGCTGCTGTCCAAGGTCGACCTCACCCTGCACGCCGGCTGGCGCGTCGGCGTGGTCGGCCGCAACGGCACCGGCAAATCCAGCCTGTTTGCTGCGCTGATGGGCGAAGTCGAGGCCGACCAGGGCGACCTCGACCTGCCCGGCAAGGCGCGCATCGCGTCCGTCGCCCAGGAGACGCCCTCGTTGCCGGACGCGGCGATCGATTTCGTGCTGTCCGGCGATAAAGCCGTGCACGCCGCGATCCAGGCCGAGGCCAACGCTTTCGCCAACGAAGACTGGGAAGCCGTCGCCCAGGCGCACCACCGGCTGGAAGAGGTGAATGGTTACGACGCCTCCGCGCGTGCCGGCCGGCTGCTGCACGGCCTCGGCTTTCCGGCGGAGACGCACGCCAAGCCGGTCTCGGATTTCTCCGGCGGCTGGCGCGTGCGGCTGAACGTGGCGCGCGCGCTGATGACGCCCTCGGACCTGCTGTTGCTGGACGAGCCCACCAACCACCTCGACCTCGATGCGGTGCTGTGGATGGAGCAATGGCTGTTGCGCTATCCCGGCACGCTGCTGGTGATCTCGCACGACCGCGAATTCCTCGACAACGTGACGACACATACGCTGCACCTGCACGAGGGCAAGGCGAAGCTGTACACCGGCGACTACACCGCGTTCGAGCGCCAGCGCGCCGAGCAATTGCGCCTGCAGCAGAGCTCGTTCGAGAAGGAACAGGCCGAGCGCGCGCACCTGCAGAGCTTCATCGACCGCTTCAAGGCCAAGGCCAGCAAGGCCAAGCAGGCGCAGTCGCGGATGAAGCGGCTGGCCAAGCTCGCCGGCACCGAGGCGGTGCGCGCCGAGCGTTCGCTGCGGATCGAGTTCCCGGCGCCGTTGCGGTTGCCGCATGCGCTGATCAGGCTCAATCACGTCGATGCCGGTTACCGCATTTCACCCCCTCTCCCGCTTGCGGGAGAGGGTTGGGGTGAGGGTGCAGCTGTTGGCGAAAAGCGTCACCCCCATCCCAGCCTTCCCCCGCAAGCGGGGGAAGGAGCGAGAAGCCCGCAAGCGGGGGAAGGAGCAGGAACCATCACCATCCTCCACGACATCGGTTTCGGCCTCGAGGCCGGCGACCGCGTCGGCCTGCTCGGCCCGAACGGCGCCGGCAAGTCGACGCTGGTGAAGACCCTGGTCGGCGAACTGCCGCTGCTGGCCGGCGAACGCAACGCGTACCCCGACCTGCGCATCGGCTACTTCGCCCAGCACACGGTCGAGTCGCTGCACGCCGGGCAATCGCCGATCGACCACCTGCGTGACTTGTCTCCCGACAGCCCGGCGCAGGCGTTCCGCGATTTCCTCGGCAAGTGGAATTTCCCCGGCGAGCGCGCCTTCGAATCGATCGACAGCTTTTCCGGCGGCGAACGCGCGCGCCTGGCGCTCGCGCTGATCGCGTGGCGACAGCCGAACGTGCTGCTGCTCGACGAACCGACCAATCACCTGGACCTGGACATGCGCGAGGCGCTGGCCGAGGCGCTCAGCGACTTCGACGGCGCGATCGTCATGGTCTCGCACGACCGGCACCTGATCGGCCTGGTCTGCGAGACATTCTGGCGCGTGGCCAACGGCAAGGTCGAAGCCTTCGACGGCGATCTCGACGAATACGCGGCGTGGCTGCGCTCGCGACCGGGCAGCGAAGCGGCCAAGGCGGAAAAAACGGGAAAGCCGGCGGAAGCCCGGTTCCCGGCTTCGGCGCCGGCCAAGCCGGCCGGCCGCGTCAATCCACACACGCTGGCCAAGGCGGAGGCCCGTGTCGCCGAGTTGGAAACGAAGATTGCGGCGATCGAGGCCGAACTCGCCGATCCCGCGCTTTATGCCAACGGAGTCGCACGCGCCGGCACGCTGGGGCAGCAGCAGGCCGAACTGCGATCCCTGCTGGATGCGGCTGAACACGAGTTGCTGGCGCTCTATGAGGTCGCCTGAGCCGCACTCGCAAGGCCCCGGCTTGAAAGCGGGCGCGCAGGCCTCACACTGGGTGCAGTTTTCTTCGCATCTGCCTGCCATGCCGATCTACGCCTTCGCCTGCGTCGCATGTGGCCACCACTTCGACCGCCTGCAGAAACTGTCGGATCCCGATCCGGCCGCCTGTCCGCATTGCGGTGCCGATGCAGTCAAGCGGCAGCTGACCGCGCCGAGCTTCCGCCTGTCGGGGAACGGCTGGTACGAGACCGACTTCAAGAAGGACGGCGATCGCAAGCGCAACCTCACCGAGAAGAGCGAAGGCGCCAGTGGTGCCGATGCCGCCAAGCCCGAGGCAAAGACCGAAGCCAAACCCGTCGAGTCCAGACAAACCGATTCCAGGCCGGAGACCAAGCCGGCCAAGGCCGAGCCCACCCCTGCGGCCAAGCCGGCTGCTTCCGGTACGCCCTGAACCGGCGCGGGGCAGGGGCCTGCCGCTAGACTAGCGGGCTTTCCGGCGCGGCCGGACCCGTTCCGTAGCCTCCCCCGATGCGTACCCATTTCTGCGGCCTGATCGACGAGGCGCTGATCGGCGAATCCGTGACCCTGTGTGGGTGGGCCGACGTCGCCCGCGACCTCGGCGGCCTGTGCTTCATCGACCTGCGCGACCACGAGGGCATCGTCCAGGTCGTCGCCGAGCCGGCTTTTGATGAGCATGGGGCGAACGCGGAAGGCAATGCTGACGTGATCGCCGCTGCCGCGCATATCGGCTACGAGGACTGCCTGCGCGTCACCGGCGTCGTGCGCAAGCGCCTTTCGGTCAACGACAGGATCAGGACCGGCCAGGTCGAGGTCGTCGCCACCAGGATCGAAGTGCTCAACAAGGCCGAGCCGCTGCCGTTCCACGCGCACGAGAACCCGGGCGAGGACATCCGCCTGAAGTACCGCTACCTCGACCTGCGCACGCCGCACATGCAGGGGATGATGCGCACCCGCATCAAGCTGGTGCAGGCGCTGCGGCGCTGGCTCGACGCGCGCGGCTTCCAGGACATCGAGACGCCGATCCTGACCAAGGCAACGCCCGAGGGCGCGCGCGACTTCCTGGTCCCGGCGCGCATGCACCCGGGCGAGTTCTACGCGCTGCCGCAGTCGCCGCAGCTGTTCAAGCAGATCCTGATGGTGGCCGGCTTCGACCGTTACTACCAGATCGCGCGCTGCTTCCGCGACGAGGCGCTGCGTGCCGACCGCCAGCTCGAATTCACCCAGCTCGACATGGAATTCGCGTGGGTGTCCGAGCGCGACGTGCAGGACACCACCGAGGCGCTGATGCGGGACGTGTTCCGCGAAGTGATGGGCGTCGAACTCGCCGACCCGTTCCCGCGCATGACCCATGCTGAGGCGTTGCGCCGTTACGGTTCCGACAAGCCGGACCTGCGCATCGCGATGGAATTCACAGACATCGCCGAGCTGGTGAAGAACTGCGAGTTCAAGGTCTTCAGCGACTGGGCCAACCACGCCGACGGCCGTGTGGTTGCATTGCGCGCCCCCGGCGCGGCGACCGTGTCGCGCAAGCAGATCGACGACTACGGCGCGCATGCTGCGAAGTTCGGAGCGAAAGGCGTGGCCTGGCTGAAGGTCGAGGATGCCGCGAATGGTCGCGAGGGCATCAATTCGCCGATCGCCAAGTTCCTCGACGACACCACGCTCGCCGCGATCGTCGAAGCGACCGGCGCACAGACCGGCGACCTGATTTTCTTCGGCGCCGCCACCTGCAAGGTCGCGAGCGACTTCATGGGTGCTCTCCGGTTGAAAGTCGGCAAGGACCTCGGCCTTGTCGCCGACACCTGGACGCCGCTGTGGGTCACCGACTTCCCGATGTTCGAGTGGGACGATGAGGAACAACGCTACGTCGCGCTGCACCACCCGTTCACCGCGCCCGCGGTCGACGACGTCGCCGAGCTGCTCGCAAACGCGAAGACCGCGATGTCGCGCGGCTACGACATGGTGCTCAACGGCAACGAGATCGGCGGCGGTTCGATCCGCATCCACAACTCGGCGATGCAGTCGGCGGTGTTCGAGCTGCTCGGCATCGGCGCGGAGGAAGCCCAGGCCAAGTTCGGCTTCCTGCTCGACGCGCTCAGGTACGGCGCACCGCCGCACGGCGGCATCGCCTTCGGCATCGACCGCATCGCCGCGCTGATGGCCGGCACCGAATCGATCCGCGACGTGATCGCATTCCCCAAGACCACCACCGCGCAGTGCCTGATGACCGGCGCGCCGTCGCCGATTCCCGACAAGCAGCTGGCCGAAGTGCACGTGTCGGTGCGTCCGAAGGAAAAGGGGTCAGCGTGAAGTTTAAGGAAAGGGGGTCAGAGTCACTTACCCCCAAAGGCGCGACAGATGCCGCAGAGTTCACGGGGGTAAGTGACTCTGACCCCCTTTCCTTAATCCGCCGCGCCACGCCGGCGGATGCGGAGACGCTGTCCCGCATCGCCACGCGCACGTTCACCGAAACCTTCTGTCATTTGTATCCGGCCGAGGACCTGCAGGCGTTCCTGCGCGAGAGCTACGCGCCGGAGGTCTACGCGCGTTATCTCGGCGATGACCGCTACGCATGCTGGTTGCTCGAGGACGGCAACGAGGCAGTCGGCCATGCCATGGCCGGTCCCTGTGGCCTGCCGCATCCGGAAGTGAGGCCACAGGATGGCGAACTGAAGCGGCTGTACGTGCTGTCAGGCGCCCAGAACGGCGGCTGGGGCGGCAGGCTGTTCCAGGCGACGCTCGACTGGCTCGAACGCGACGGCCCGCGGGCGCTGTGGATCAGCGTGTGGTCGCAGAACCTTGGCGCGCAACGTTTTTATGCGCGACACGGATTCGAGAAGGTCGGGGAATACGAGTTTCCCGTCGGCCGGGTACGCGACCGCGAGTTCATGTTCCGGCGGCGCCCGGTCTCCGCATGACCGGCTTGTGCGCATGAGCCGGCGCGTCGTCCTGCTGCACGGCCTGTGGATGCCCGGCGCGGCGATGCACTGGTTCGCGGCCAGGCTGTCCGCGGCCGGCTTCGCGCCCGAGACGTTCTCCTACCACAGCGTGGCCGATGGCCCGGACACGGCGGTGCCGCGCCTGGTAGAGCTGCTGCGCGAGGGGGAGGCGGACATGGTCGCGCACAGTCTGGGTGGACTGATCGCGCTGCAGGCGCTATGCGAGGCGCCCGAGCTGCCGGTCGCACGCGTGGTCTGCCTCGGCTCGCCGTTGACTGGCAGCGGCGCGGTGACCGGGATGCTGCGCTGGGCGCCGGCGGCGATGCTCGGGCGCAGCGCGGCGCTGCTGCAGCAGGGCATGGCCTGCTGGCAGGGACGGGCGGAGGTCGGCACCATCGCCGGACGCGTGCCGCACGGGCTGGGTGCGTTGTTCGCAGGCTTCGACGGCGAGCACGACGGCACCGTCGCAGTTGCGGAAACCCGGTTGACGGGCCTGGCCGACCACGTCGTGGTGGACGCCAGCCACAGCGGCTTGCTGTTCTCGGCCGAGGCGGCGGCGCAGGCGGTCGAGTTCCTGCGCAACGGCCATTTTCGCCACGACTCCGAGGAAAAGGGGTCAGAGTGATTTTGCGTCCGGGTATGCGCGATCGCGCGACGTTCCGAGTCACGAAGCTTCACCCTGACCCGGTTTCCGGCCGGCATACACGGTCTGATCCAGTAAAATTGCCATCTCGCCATTTGCACATGTGCAGGAATTCTCATGGGTAGGGGACCGTCCATCGAAGGCCGCAAGAATGCCGAGGACGCCAAGCGCGGCAAGATGTTCACCAAGATCATCCGCGAGATCTCCGTGGCTGCGCGTAGCGGCGGCGATCCTGCGTCGAATCCGCGCCTGCGTACCGCGCTCGACAAGGGCCTGTCGGCCAACATGACCAGGGACGTGATCGAGCGTGCGATCAGGAAGGCCACCGGCGGACTGGAAGGCGTCAACTACGAGGAAATCCGCTACGAGGGCTATGCGCCCGGCGGGGTCGCGGTGATCGTCGACTGCCTCACCGACAACAAGGTGCGCACCGTGGCCGACGTGCGGCATGCGTTCGGCAAGTTCGGCGGCAACCTCGGTACCGACGGCTCGGTCGCCTTCCTGTTCCGCAAGCTGGGCGTGCTGACGTTCGCGGCGGGCGCCGACGAGGAGCGAATCACCGAGGCCGCGATCGAGGCCGGTGCCGACGATGTCGTCGCGTATCCGGAAGACGGCTCGATCGACGTGCTGACCGCACCGGACGCCTTCGCCGCCATCAAGGCGACAATGGAGGCCGCGGGCCTGAAGCCCGACGAAGCCGGGATCACAATGCGTGCCGACGACGACATCAGGGTCGAAGGCGACACCGCGAAGGCGGTCGCAAAACTGCTCGACTGGCTCGAAGACCTCGACGACGTGCAGAACGTCTACTCGAACGCCGGCCTGGGCGAGGACGCGTACGCGTAACCGCGTAAGCTGATGCCGTGACCAGAATCCTCGGGATCGATCCGGGCTCGCAGCGCACCGGCGTCGGCGTCATCGACGTCGCCGCCGACGGCCGCTGCAGCTTCGTGCATGCGCAGGCACTGGTGCTGCTGGACGCGGCGGATTTCCCGTCGCGGCTCGGCCTGCTGTGCGAAGGCCTCGAGGCCCTGCTCGACGCATGGCAGCCGCAGCAGGTCGCGATCGAAACCGTGTTCATGGACAAGTCCGCGACCTCGGCCCTGAAGCTGGGGCATGCCCGCGGCGCGGCGCTGGCGACGGTGGTGCGCCGTCACATCCCGATCAGCGAGTACTCGCCGCGGGTGATCAAGCAATCCCTGGTCGGTCGCGGCGCCGCCGACAAGCTGCAGGTGCAGCACATGGTGCGGCTGCTGCTGAACCTGCCCGAAGTGAAGCTGCAGGCCGACGCCGCCGACGCGCTCGCGGTCGCGCTCACCCACGCGCACATGAGCGCGACCGCGGCCCGCACCGGCCTGACCACCAACCAGTTGCGCAGGCGCGGTCCATGATCGGCATGCTCAAGGGCATCCTCGTGCACAAGCAGCCGCCATGGCTGGTGGTCGACGTGCATGGCGTGGGCTACGAACTCGAAGCGCCGATGAGCACGTTCTATGACCTGCCCGAGACAGGCCGCGAGGTCGCGCTGTTCACCCATTACGCACAGAAGGAGGACAGCGTCTCGCTGTACGGTTTCCTGCGCGTATCGGAGCGTCGGCTGTTCCGCGACGTGCAGAAGGTCAGCGGCATCGGCGCGAAGATTGCGCTGGCGGTGCTGTCTGGCGTCAGCGTCGACGAATTCGCGCGGCTGGTGCAGAGCAGCGACGTCGCCGCGCTCACCCGCATCCCCGGCATCGGCAAGAAGACCGCCGAACGCATGGTGGTCGAGCTGCGCGATCGCGCCGTCGACTTCGGCAGCGGTCCGATCGGCGGCGGCATGCCCGGCGATCCGCAGTCCGAAGCCATCAGTGCGCTGCAGCAACTGGGCTACAAGCCGGCCGAAGCCGTGCGCATGGCGCGCGAGGCCGCCGTCGATGGCGACGACGCCGCCACCATCATCCGCAAGGCGCTAAAGTCCGCGCTTCGCTGAGCCCGGGTTCGACCGAATTTCTTCCAGGAAGGCCAATGGCCACCACCAATCCTGCTTCTGCACACGGGGGACACCCCGGCAATCACGGCCATGGCCAGGTCGGCCTGGCCGGCCTGCTCGTCGGCGCGATCGGGGTGGTGTTTGGCGATATCGGCACCAGCCCGCTGTACACGCTGAAGGAGGCGTTCTCGCCGCACTATGGCCTGATCGCCAACCACGACACCGTGCTCGGCATCCTGTCGCTGGTGTTCTGGGCGCTGATGGTCGTGGTCACGGCGAAATACGTGAGCATCATCATGCGCGCCGACAACGAAGGCGAGGGCGGCATCATGGCGCTGATGGCGCTGGCCCAGCGCACGCTGCCGAAAGGCTCGAAGTCCACCTACGTCGTCGGCATCCTCGGCATCTTCGGCGCCTCGCTGTTCTTCGGCGATGGCGTGATCACCCCGGCGATCTCGGTGCTGTCGGCGGTGGAGGGCCTCGGGGTCGCGGCGCCACAACTACATCACTGGATCGTGCCGATCACGGTGGCCGTGTTGCTGGCGTTATTCGCCACCCAGCGCTTCGGTACGGCAAAGGTCGGACGCGTGTTCGGGCCGGTGACCGTGCTCTGGTTCCTCACGCTCGGCGTGATCGGGATCACGAACATCGTGCAGGCGCCGGAGGTGTTGAAGGCAATCAACCCGTGGTGGGGCGTGCGCTTCTTCATCGAACACGGCTGGCATGCAGTCTTCATCCTCGGTGCCGTGGTGCTGGCGGTCACCGGCGGCGAGGCGCTTTATGCCGACATGGGCCATTTCGGTGCGCGACCGATCCGCTACGCCTGGAATTTGTTCGTGCTGCCTGCGCTGATGCTGAACTACCTCGGCCAAGGCGCGCTGATGCTGGAGAATCCGGCCGCGGTGAAGAATCCCTTTTACCTCGGCGTGCCGGAGTGGGCCTTGTATCCGATGATCGGGTTGGCCACCGCGGCCACCGTGATCGCGTCGCAGGCGGTGATCACCGGCGCGTACTCGGTGGCGCGGCAGGCGATGCAGCTGGGTTATATCCCGCGCATGAAGATCCAGCACACCTCGCACGAGACCATCGGCCAGATCTATATTCCGTGGATCAACTGGACGCTGATGCTGGCGGTGATCGCGCTGGTGCTGGCGTTCCGCACTTCTACCGCACTGGCCTCGGCCTATGGCGTCTCGGTGTCGGGCACGATGCTGATCGACACCCTGCTGCTGGTGCTGGTTGCGCGCGCCACCTGGCTCAACACGCGCCGCTGGGTGCTGCCACTGTGCCTGCTGTTCGCGATCGTCGAGATCGCCTTCCTGGTCGCCAACGGCGTCAAGTTCCTTGATGGCGCCTGGTTCCCGCTGGCGCTGGGCGTGGTGGTGTTCACCCTGCTGCGCACATGGCGCCGCGGCCGCGAGCTGCTGTATGCCGAGATCCGCAAGGAAGGGATCCAGTTCGACAGCTTCCTGCCGGGCCTGATGCTGGCGCCGCCGGCGCGGGTGCCGGGCACCGCGATTTTCCTGACCGCGCAGGCGGGCGTGGTGCCGCACGCGCTGCTGCACAACCTCAAGCACAACAAGGTGTTGCACGAGCGCAATGTGTTCCTCACGGTCGAGACCCTGAACGTGCCCTACGCGCCGAAGGACAAGCGTCTGAAGATCGCTCCGATCGGCGACGATTTCCATCGCGTACTGGTCCGCTTCGGCTTCATGGAAATGCCGGACGTGCCGTTGGCGCTGATGCGTTCCTGCGACCAGGATGGCATCTATTTCGATCCGATGGACACCACTTATTTCGCCAGCCGTGAGACCGTGGTCGCGCGCGCGCGCAGCGGCATGCCGATCTGGCGCGACAAGCTGTTCGCGATCATGCATCGCAATGCCGCGCCGGCGACGAACTTCTTCCGGATCCCGGGCAACCGCCTGGTGGAGCTTGGCTCGCAGGTCGAAATCTAGGCTTTGCTCCCTCCCTTGCGAAGCAGGGGAGGGTTGGGGAGGGGTGCGCTTGCCCTGCGCTCTTGCCCGTCATCCCCGCGAAGGCGGGGATCCAGTGACTTTGCGGTTGCGTCCAAGGGCTTCCACCCGCTGCGCGGTCTGGTCACTTTTCTTTGCAAGGGCCCAAAGAAAAGTAACCAAAAGAAAGGGCCCTTTCCCGACACGGCTCACCAGTTG
>JBDSFV010000149.1:0-12270 GCA_039919355.1 Luteimonas sp.
CGATCATCCGCAGGAGCGTGGACTTGCCGCAGCCCGACGGACCGACCAGCACCAGCAGTTCGCCGTCGGCGACCTCGAAGCTCGCGTCGGCGACCGCGACGAATCCGTTCGGATAGACCTTGCGCACGCGCTCGAGCCGCAGACCTGCCATGGATACTCCCCGAAAGCGACAAACCCGCCATGCAATTGTGCAAGGGCTGGGCTATTCTGCCATGTAATCGTTTTCATACGTCACGCCAGACGCTCGGGGGAGCGAACGCGATGAACCAGCCGTCCGCCGGGGATTACATTTTTCCTGAGGGCTTCCTGTGGGGCGCGGCGACCGCGGCCCACCAGATCGAGGGCTCGCCGCTGGCCGACGGCGCGGGGCAGAGCATCTGGACCCGGTTCGCGCACACGCCGGGGATGACCTTGAATGGCGACACCGGCGACATCGCCTGCGATCACTACCGGCGCTGGAAGGACGATGTGAAGCTGATGCGCGAGCTCGGCCTGCAGGCCTATCGCTTCAGCGTCTCGTGGTCGCGGATCCTGCCCGACGGCACCGCACGGGTGAACCAGGCCGGGATCGATTTCTACTCGCGGCTGGTCGACGAACTGCTTGCCAACGGCATCGAGCCGCTGCTGACCCTGTACCACTGGGACCTGCCCGCTGCGCTCGACGACCGCGGCGGCTGGCTCAACCGCGACTGCGCCGAGTGGTTCGCCGACTACGGTCGCGTGCTGTACCGCGCCCTCGACGGCCGGGTGAAGAAATGGATCACGCTCAACGAGCCGTTGGTGATCACCGACGGCGGTTACCTGCACGGGGTACTGGCACCCGGCCACCGCAGCCACTACGAGCCGCCGATCGCCTCGCACAACCTGATGCGCGCACACGGCGCCGCAGTCCAGGCGTACCGCGCCGAGGGCAAGCACGAGATCGGGCTGGTGGTGAACATCGAGCCGAAGTACGCGGCGAGCGACTCGGCCGAGGACAAGGCCGCAGTCGAACGCACGCACGCCTACATGAATGGCCAGTACCTCGACCCCGCCCTGCTCGGGCGCTATCCGGACGAGTTGAAGGAAATTTTCGGCGACGCCTGGCCGGAGTGGCCGGCCGAGGATTACGCGCTGATCAAGCAGCCGCTCGACTTCATCGGCATCAACTACTACACCCGCAGCGTGACCCGCGCCAACGACAGTTATCCGCTCAAGGCCGGCGCAGTGAAACAGCCCCTGGGCATCTACACCGAGACCGGCTGGGAGGTGTTCCCGCAGGGGCTGGTCAACCTGTTGCTGTGGGCGAAGGAGCGCTACGGCAACATCCCGACCTACATCACCGAAAACGGCGCGGCGTTCTTCGATCCGCCGGTGGCCGAGCACAGCCGCGTCCGCGACCCGCTGCGCATGGACTACCTGCACAAGCACATCGGCGCTGTCCACGACGCCATCCGCGCCGGCTGCGACATCCGCGGCTACATGGTGTGGTCGCTGCTGGACAACCTGGAGTGGTCGCACGGTTACTCCAAGCGTTTTGGTATCGTCCACGTCAACTACGCAACCCAGCAGCGCACCCCCAAGGACAGCGCGCGCTGGTACCGCGAGGTGATCGCCAGCAACGGGCGCAGCCTGGCCGATCCCCTTCCCGGGTAACGGCGGACGACAAGCCATACATGCGCGACAATCCGCTGCCGATCGGCACCACCGGAGCCCAGCTCCCTCGGGATCCCTTGCCACCACCGCGTGGGAGACTGCCATGAGCGATGGCGATGGCCGTGCGCTGCTCGCCGACATCGGCGGGACCAACGCGCGTTTCGCACTGGCGGACGTTTCCACGCCGACACGACTGTTGCACGACAGCATCCGCACCTATGCGGTCGCCGACTTCCCTTCGCTGGCTGCAGCCGCGCGCCACTATCTCGATGCGATCCAGGGCCGCGCCTCGTTGGGGGTGTTCGCGGTCGCCGGCCGCGTGGAGGGCGACGAGGCGCGGATGACCAATCACGCCTGGGTGATCTCGGCGTCCCGCGTGCGCGATGCGCTCGGGTTGGAAGCGCTGCACCTGGTCAACGACTTCGTGGCCCAGGCGATGTCGATCCGCCTGCTGCGGGAGGACGACGTGGTCGCCATCGGCACGCCGGCGTGGAGTGCAGCCACGCACGAAAGATCGCGTACCTACGCCGTGATCGGACCGGGCACCGGACTCGGCGTCGGTGCGCTGATCGTGCGCGCAGGGCAGCACTACCCGCTGGCGACCGAAGGCGGGCATGCCAGCTTCGCGCCCGGGACGCCGGAGGAAATCGCGATCCTGGAACGCCTTTCGGCGTATTACGGCCGCGTCTCCAACGAACGCATCGTCAGCGGCGGCGGCCTGGTCAACCTGCATCGCGCGTTGAGCGAGATCGCCGGGCTCGATCCGGGGCAGCTGCAGCCCGCCGACATCACCGCGCGCGCCGCCGGTGGCGACCGCCGCTGCATGCGCGCGATCGACATTTTCTGCGCGGTGTTCGGTGCGATCGCCGGCGATCTCGTGCTGACGCTGGGCGCGTGGGACGGCGTGTTCCTGAGCGGCGGCATGGTGCCGCGGCTGCTTCCGGAGCTGCAGCATTCCGGTTTTCGCCAGCGCTTCGAGGGCAAGGGCCGCTATGCGCCGGCGATGGCCCGGGTGCCGACGCTCGCGGTGCGGCATCCGTATCCGGGCCTGCTGGGTGCGGCGGCGCTTGCGACGCATCCGGCTGCGATGGCGGGCGCGTGATGGCCGCCAACACGGGCAACGGTGTGAGCGTCGAGCCGCAGCCCTCTCTGGCGCAATTCCATGCCTACCGCGACGATGAACAATGGGCGTGGGCCGTCGCCGTCGCAGTGTCGGGAGCGCTGCGCAGGGACCTGCAGCAACACTCCCGCGCGCGCCTGCTGGTCTCGGGCGGCGCCACGCCGGCGCCCGCGTTTCGCGCGCTGTCGAAGGCGCCCCTGGACTGGCAACGCATCGATGTCGCGCTGGTCGACGAACGCTGGCTGCGACCGGACGACCCCGACAGCAACGCCTGCCTGGTGCGCGAGAACCTGTTGCGGAACCACGCAGCGGCGGCGCGCTTCGAGACCCTGACGCGTCCGGGCCGCAGCATCGAGGAAGCGGTCAACGCGGCCAACCTGCATGCGCACCAGCGCGCCGGCATCGTCCTGCTCGGGATGGGCGAGGACGGTCATACCGCCTCGCTGTTCCCGCGCATGCGCGACCTCGACATCGCGCTCGCCAGCCGCAGCGACTATGTCGCGGTCGATGCCACCGGTTGCGCGGGCGCCGGTCGCTGGCTGCGCCGGATCAGCTTGACACCCTCCGGCCTGGCGCCGGCACACACCCGGCTGCTGCTGATCCGCGGCCAGCGCAAGCGCGAGCTCTTCGAGCGTGCGCTGGAGGGCGACGACCCGCGCGAGATGCCCGTGCGCATCGCCTTCACGACGCCGGGCGCACCGCTGCAGGTGCATTGGTGCCCTTGATCAAGGGCGCGATCCGAGCGGGCGACGGCACGGCGCGATGCATCATGGCAGCTCGATCTCCACGCTCGCCGGCACCGAGCGGATGCGCAGTTCCCCTTGCTTCCACTGCGCGGGCGTGCCGTTGATCCGGGCCGCCCCGGGCGTGCCCGGATACGGCCAGGGCAGTACAACCCCGCCGGGCGGCACCTCCAGTCCGGCAGCCAGCTGCAACCGCAGCATGCGATCCGTGCGGCGCAGCGTGTAGCCGAGCCTGCCATGGGGCGTACGCAGGCCCTTGATCGCCACGCCGTCGCCATCGAACCAGTCGACCGGAATGCCGGCGGCGATCACCAGCGCATCGTCGTGATCGCGCGTGTAGGCGAACAGGTCGAGCGCGGAACGCACGTAATCGGACTCCACCCACGCGTGCGGCAGGTCGCCCAGGAAGAACGGCTTGCGCGGCGTGTGCGACACGACCTCGGCCCACTGGTTCCAGGCGCGCGGCTGCTGGTCGGCGAAGAAGAAGTCCAGCGCCTCGTGCGCGCGTTCGCGCCAGCCCATGCGAACGAAGCTGCCGATCGTGCGCAACTCGTATGGGGTATAGGCATCCCATTCGCGCTGGCCATCGCGGCGTTCGACGAACTCCTTCCAGTAACGCTCGAAGGTGTTGCGCAACAGCGCCTCGGGCAGGCGCTCCTGCTCGCCGCCAGGCGCCATTGCAATGGTGGTCGAGGTCGCATCGAAATCGCCGAGCTCGGCCGAGCCCGGAATGAAATTGATTCCTCTCTGCTTCGTCGCGATGGCAATGGATGCGTAGAGGTCGTCGCGGAACTGGTCGCGCGACGCGGCGAAACGCTTCGCGTCGGTATCGCGATCCAGCCAGCGCGCGATCTCGACCGCATCCTTGTAGCCGCGCAAGGCCCAGAAATCGTCCCAGTACGAATGCATCGGCTTGGCCGAATAGCCCTCGTGGCTGATCGATGCTGGCATCAGGCCGTAAAAGGCTGGATTGCGCTTGCGGTTGGTGGCGGTGCGCTCGCTCAACCGTAGTTCGTCCATGTACTTCACCGCGCCGGCCACGTGCGGCCACATCGCTGCGAGCAATGCCCGATCGTGCGTGTAGCGATAGACCTCGGCGATCGTATAGATCAGTTCGCCGTGACTGTCGTTCTCCGGCACCGGGTCACTGCCGCGATCGTCGACGCAGCACGGCACCTTGCCGCTCGCGAACTGGTACGGCGCGTACCAGCGCAGGAATTCCTCCGCCACGTCCTCGCGTCCGAGCCGCAGCAGGCCTTCGGAGATCATCGCCCCGTCGCGGATCCATGCGCGCGCGTAGGAGCGCGTGCCCGGCTGCAGGCGCGGCCCGACCCGGCTGATCAGCATGTGGGCCAGGCCCGTACGCAAGGTATCGACGACACGCTGCCCCTGCACCGGCACGCGGATGCGCACGCGGTCCAGCTTGTCGCGCCACTGTGCAGCGACCGCCTGCTGCGCGATGTCGACCGTCGCGGGCAGCGTCTGCGGCCAAGGGCCGGACAGCGGCGCGATCAAGGCGACCTCGCGACTCTCGCCGGGCTGCAGGCGGATGCGGTACAGCAGCGCGCCCGATGCCATCCCGGTCGGATCCTCGACGCTGCGCGAGCCAGGGATCGAACCGTTCGCCAGCTGCTCGACGGCATCCCCTGCGTCCAATGAAGTCGCGAACGCGGCGTCGGACGGCACCAGCGAGCGCAGCCGCGGCTTGCCGTCGACAAGCACGTCCGGGCCGTCGAACGCGAGCTTGCCGATCGGGCTGAAGCCGCCGGTCGTATTGAGGAACTGGCTCGGCGGATTGACCTGCAGCGGGCGCACCGCCAGCACCAGCGTGAACTCGCACGGCGTATCGCCAGTATTGGTCAGGCGGTAACGCGCGACGAGCTGCGAGCGCTCCGGCCTGCCCTGCGCGAAGGCGGTGATGGCCAGGTCGAAGTTGCGGTGCTTCCACGCCACGCCCGGAATCGGCAGGTAGCCGTCCTGCAGCGATTGCGAAACCTGCACGTCGGCCCAGGTCAGCAGCTTGTCGTCGGCAACAACGAACGGTTCGATGCTGAAGCCGCCCTTGGCAACCTCGATCGCACCATCCTCGCCGATCAGGCCCTGCTCGATCCCGCCATCGATGCCGACGATGGTCCAGTACGGCTGCTCCCCGATGACGCCGCGTGGATAGCGACCGCGTGGCGACTTCGCGGCGACGGCCTTGAGGAAATCGTTCGGTGTCGCGGCGAAGGCCAGGTCCTCGACCGAGACCTCGGCGAGCGCGTAGTCCTTGCCGGGGCCGTCGTCCAGCTGCAGGCGCAGGTAACGCGCCTCCGACTCCGGCAGCGCGACCGGATCGCTGCCGCCGTTTCCGGCGCTCACCAAACGCACTTCGCGCCAGTCCTCGCCGTCCCCGGAAAGCGCAATGCGATAGCGCGACGCCTGTTCTCCCCTGCCCCAGAGCAGCGTCAGTCCGCCGAATTCGCGCTCCTGACCAAGGTCGAGCAGCAGTGTCTGACCCGGTCGTTTCGGCGCGCGCCAGGCAGTTTGCGCCTCGCCATCGACCGCGTTGGTGGCTGCCCCACCCGCAAGCGCCGCCGACGCCGTCGCGACCGGCGCTGGTGGCGGCGTGTCGTCGGGCGGCAGTTCGCGGAAGGCCAGCTGGTCGATGCAGACCTCGCCCTTGCCGCCGCCCTTGCCGGCGCTGACGGTGACTTCGAAGCTCTGCGTCGCGCGCAAGGTCTTGTCCCCGGTCGGCCCCCAGGCGAACGTGATATGCCGCTTCTTCAGCTTCAGCGGCGTCCACTGCGCGGGCACCGGGTAGTTCGGCTTGTTCACCCACCAGACGTTGTCGCCGCTGGCATCGCCCAGCTTGAACTCGAGGTTGTTGAGCGGTCCGCTGCCACGCAGCTGCAGCGCGTACTCGTAGTTGGCCGGGTACGTCATCGGCAGCACGCGCCGGGCAACGGCGTAACCGGAGACACCGTTGAAGTCGTAGTCCAGGCACAACGCCTTGCCGCTGGCGCCGTCGGCCTGCCGCAACGATGCGGAGACGCTGTCGGAGGCGACCGCCTTCCACGCCGCGATGCTGTCGAAATCGTCCAGCACCCGTTCCGCGGGTGCGGCCGCCACGACCAGACCCGGACAGGCCAGCGCCGCCGCCAGCAGCCAGCAGACACGCATCACCCCTTCACGCTCCCGACCATCAGCCCCTGCAGGTAATACCGCTGCAGCGCGAGGAACAGCAGCAACACCGGTAGCACCGTCACCACTGAACCAGCCATCATCAGTTCGTTGTCCTGCACGTGCTCGCGCGACAGCGACGCCAGCGCCACCGGCAGCGTGTGCAGGTGGTCGTCGCCCAGCACGATCAGCGGCCACATGAAGTCGTTCCAGGCACCGAGGAAGCTGAAGATCGCCAGCGTCACCAGGATGGGTTTGAGCGCCGGCAGCACGATCTGGAAGAAGATGCGAAATTCGCCGGCGCCGTCGATGCGCGCGGCTTCCAGCAGTTCGTCGGGGATCGAGCGCGCGTACTGCAGCACCAGGAAGATGCCGAAGATGCCTGCCATGCACGGCACGATCGCGCCGGCGTAGGTGTTGACCAGATGCATCTGCTTGAGCAGCAGGAACAGCGGCATCATCGCCACCTGTCCCGGGATCACCAGCGCCGCCAGCAGCGTGCGGAACACGCGCTCGCGGCCGGCGAACCGAAGCTTCGCGAACGCATAGCCGGCCATCGTGTTGAACAGCACCGACAGCACGGTCACGCAGCTGGCGATCAGGAAGCTGTTGAACAGGTAGCGGCCCATGCCGCCGCGCACGAACAGCTCGCGGTAGTTGTCCAGGGTCTGCGCCGACGGCCACAGCGGCGGCGGAAAATGACTGGCCTCCCCCGACTGCATCAGCGACACCGACAGCATCCACAGCAGCGGCGCCAGGCTGAGCACGGCCAGGCCAAGCAGCAGGCCATTGACGATGGCACGGGCAAGGCGCGGATTCATTCCATCCCCCTGCGCCGCGCCAGCCACAACAGGCCACTGGTGAGCGCGCCCATCAGCACGAACAGCAGGAACGCCACCGCCGAGGCGTTGCCGAGGTTCCACCACTTGAAGCCTTCCTCGTACATCAGGTACAGCACGCTGACCGTGCTCTGCAACGGGCCGCCCTGGGTCATCACGTAGGGCTCGGCGAACAACTGGAAATAGCCGGCCAGTGTGAGGATGCCGACCAGCAGCAGCGTCGGCCCCAGCATCGGCAGGGTCACGTGCAGGAACTGCCGCCACCGCGATGCGCCATCGATGCGCGCCGCCTCGTACAGGTCCTCGGGAATCGCCTGCAGGCCGGCGAGGAAGATGATCATGTTGTAGCCGAAGTTCTTCCATGCCGCGAACAGGATGATGGTCGGCATCGCCCAGTGCGGATCGCCGAGCCAGTCGACCGGATCGACGCCGAGCCAGGCCAGCCCCCAGTTCACCAGTCCGTACTTGGTGTGGAACAGGTAGCGCCAGATCACTGCCACCGCGACCACGGTGGTCACCACCGGCGCGAAATAGGCGGTGCGGAAGAACGGCTTGAACCAGCCGAGTTTCGAATGCAGCAGCAGCGCCGCGCCCAGCGACATCGCGATCGACAGCGGCACGCCGACGACGACGAAATACAACGTATTGCCCAGCGCCTTCCAGAACAGCGGGTTCTGCAGCAACGCGAGGTAATTGTGCAGGCCGACGAAGCGCAGGTTGCGGCTGTCGGCGAGTGCGTAGATGTCGAAATCGGTCAGGCTCAGCGCCAGCGCCGCCGCCACCGGCAACGCGAAGAACACCGCGATCACCGTGAGCGCCGGGGCGGCGAACACCCAGCCGGCGGTGGATGCCTTCATCGCGCGCCCGCCGCTGCGTCGCGGTCGAGCATCCAGCGCCGCTTCTCGAGGATGGCGTCGGCGCGGCGATCCATTTCCGCCGCCGCCTGGTCCACCGTCAGGCGACCGCTGGCCATCTGCTCGGCGACCAGCCGGATTTCGGTGGCGATGCGTTCACACTCCGGCACCTTGGGAGCAGGCTTCGCGCGCTCCAGTTGATCACCGAATGCGCGCGCATACGGGTCATCGGCCAGGGCCGGCGTCGACCACGACGAGCGACGCGGCGGCAGGTCGCCGGTCAAGGCGTGGAACCGCACCTGCACCGCCGGATCGGACAGGTATTCGACCAGCTTCCAGGCCGCGTCCTTATGTTGCGACCGCTTGAACAGTACCAGCGTGGTGCCACCGGCAACCGATGCGCCGGGTCCGTCGGGCCCGGGTAGCGGCATCGTCATCCAGTCATCCTGTTGCGATGGCGGCAGGCGTTTCCTGAACTCGGCGATGTTCCAGGGCCCGGAGACGTAGAACGAATAAAAGCCGTTGCCGAACTCGTCCCAGACGTTGGAGATCTGCACGTTGGACACCGATGGCGCCCAGCCCTTGTCGAACATCTCCTTGTAGAACGCGAGTGCACGCCGGTAGCCCGCGCTGCGGAAATTGCCGTAGCGGCCGCCATCGCGCAGCAAGGGATCGGGCTGCTGGATCGCCAGGTTCAACAGCGGTTCGAATTCGTTGAGCGGCAGCAGGATCGCGTAGCGCTTCGGGCCGACCGTGCGCTTGATCGCCGCCATCGCCGTCCGCCACTCGTCCCAACTCTGCGGCGGCCTCGTGATGCCGGCCTTGGCGAGCAGGTCGCGGCGGTAGTACGGCAGCCGCGTCTCGCTGTACCAGGGCAACCCATACACGGTGGTCCCGACCACGCTCGTATCCCAGACACCCGGGAAGTAGTCGTCGACATCGAGCGAAGGCGTGGCCGCGATGCGTGCGTCCAGCGGCTCCAGTGCGCCAAGCGCGGCGAACTCGGGAATCCAGGTGTTGCCGAGGCTGCAGACGTCGGGCAGCGAGTCGCCGGCGAATGCCGTCAGCAGTTTTTCGTGGGCCGCGGTCCAGGGCAGCTGCTGCAGGTCGACGCGGATGCCGGGGTGGCGGCGCTCGAATTCCGGCAGCAGCTGCGCGACGACTTCACCCTCGTAGCCCATCGCCCAGAACCGCACGACTTCGCGGCCGTCATTGTGGTCGCGTGTGCAGCCGGCGCAGACGAGCAGGAGTATCACTGACAGCCGCACCAGCCACCGGTGGATGCCGGGGTGCGACATGCGTGCTAACGGCCCGCAGCCGCAGCCGGGCGATCGGGAACCGCCACCGGTTCCGGACGTTGCGGCACGGGTTTTTTGACGGGCGTGGCCGGCCGGATCGGCACGACATTGGACTCCAGCCATCCGCCGCTGAACCCCGCGCGCTGCAACCCACGACGGATGGCCGGATTCCTGCGCATGACCTTCCAGACGAAATCGCTGCGGTAGTTTTCGATCATCAGCACGATCGGCCCCTGGTCGATTCCCAGGTAGTCGCCATCGACCCAGCCCATCTCAGGCACCACCTTGCCATGGTGCAGCTTGGCATCAGCGTAGGTGAAGCTGGGGTTGAATGCATCGAGGAAGCCGTATTCGGCATAGATCTGCTTGCCGTAGCGCTTGTGCATCTCCGCGATCGCGGGGATCACGATCTCGGGCGCGAACGCAATCGAGCCGGCGGCCGCAGTCGGCGCGATGGTGCCGTCGTCGAGGACATATTCGATGCCGGCACCGCGTGCAGCGTAGGTGCGGAACAGGCGCGTCTGCCCCTTGAATTCAAAACTGGCATCAACCGGGCCATCGCTGGCGCTCAATCCCCAGACATTCTTGCCGTAGCCTTCCCACTCCGATGGATTCTCCTCGGCGTAGCCCTGCTGCGAGTACACGGCGCGGCGGCTGTTCTCGAAGTAGTCGATGCCGCGCCTGCGCATGTAGTCGTCCTGGATGCCACGGAAGTCGATCCAGACATGCGAATACTGGTGGCCGAACAGCGGCGGGAAACTCAGGTGTTCCTCGCCATGGAACTTGCCCCAGGTGCGATCGTAGGTCGAGGTCCAGGCGTGATAGGCGTCCTTGCCGACCGGTTGCGTCGGCGAACCGAGCGCAAGGACGTACACCAGGATCGCCTCGTTATAACCCTGCCAGTCGTACTTCAGTGGACCTTCCTCCGGCTTCCAGCCCATCGAGATCAGCGCACCGCGCTGCTGCGCCCATGGCCACTCGACGCGGCCGTAGATCTTCTCGGCGAGCTTGCGGATGTCGGCTTCCTTGCGGTCGTCGCGGTCGTAGTAGGTCTGCGCGAACAGCACTCCGCCGAGGAGCAGCGCCGTGTCCACCGTCGACACCTCGTTGGTGCCGCTGCGCACGCCGCTGTCCATTTCGAGGAAGTGGTAGAAGAAACCCTTGTAGCCCGAGGCGCCGGTCGTGTTCGCGGCCTGGGGTGCGCGGGCAAAGAAGCGCAGCGTCGCCAGCGTGCGGTCGACCGCCTGCTCGCGGCTGATCCAGCCGCGTTCGACGCCGACACCATAGGCGGTCAAACCAAACCCGACCGCCGCGATGCTTGAAGCCGACGGCGTCGGCCAGCGGTCCGGCACCAGTCCGTTGACCGGATTGCCGAGTTCCCAGAAGTAATCGAAGGTGCGGTGTTCGAGGTCGTCGACGAGCGGTGGTACTTGCCGCTGCGCAACGATGCCGGCCGTCGGCGGTCCCGGCGTGCTGGCTGCCGGTGGTGCGGTCGATTGCCGCTGGCAGGCTGCGCCGGAGAGCGCGAGCAGCACCGACAGCAGCGCGCCGCCGGCCCGACAGCTTCGTTCATGCATCAAGACGTCGCCTGTGGATGGACGCGATCCACGGGCCGCCTGCCGGCAAGGCAGGCGACCGGTGGCAAGACCGACTTACCAGTTCACGCCCAGGGTGAGTTTGAGTTCCCGGGACTTGTAGGAGGCGCCGTTCGGCACACCGAAATTCCGGTTGGGATCCATGGGGGCGCCCCACCAGTCATCGTATCCGGTGTAGTTGGTCCAGTTGAAGACGTTGAACAGGTCGGCGCGGGTGCGCAGCTTCACGCCTCCCCCCACGTGCCAGTCCTTCTCGACAGCGATGTCGAAACGCTTCTCGCCGTAGTTGCCATCGGGCGTGTACTGGTCAAGCTTGCAATCGGTCCAGCCCGCCAGACAATTGACGCCGTAGCGCGGCGATTGCTTTGCCAGCGTCAACTTGGACGACAGCGTGATGCCCCATGGCGCGTCGTAGATGCCGGTCGCAACCAGGCGGTGCGGGGCGACGCCGCCGGCCTTCTTCCACCCGAATTGATCAAGGGTCGGATAGTCCAGCGCGTAATGCTCGCCGAACTGGCGGTTTTCCTTGGCATCGGTGTAGGTGTACGCGATGGTCGCTCCCCAACCGGACGACTTGGTATATGGCTTCTCCAGGCTGACCAGCAGTGCGTTGGAACGGGTCTCGATGCCGTTGGTGCCGAGGATCAGCGGGCCGAAGCCGGGAACCCCGAAGCCCCACGGCGCACCCCAGGTGGTGCCCGGAGCGAAGAACGAGCCGTCGGGCCGCCGATTGCCGAGCAGGAACGCGAACCCATCATGGCTCTCGATGTGCGACAGCGTCACGGAAGACGCCCATTCGTGGCCCCACATCCCGAACAGGTTGCGCATGCCGAGGCTGAACTGGTCAGAGTACGGTGTCTTCAGGTCGTTGCTGAGCATGTCGATCTCGCGCCCTGCGCCGTTGGAAGACGCCAGCCCGTACAGCGTGGCCGGGTCCAGGAAGCTCGGATCCCACTGGTAGCAGTTGTTGACGCCGACCGTGCAAGGGTGCGTCGGCGAATTGAACTCGAACTGGTAGGTCGGG
>JBDSFV010000150.1:0-8264 GCA_039919355.1 Luteimonas sp.
TTGCGTTCGGTGGTCTTGAGCGCGATCACGCCCTGCGTGCCGCGACCCTTGCGCGGATAGTCGGCAGCCGGCGTGCGCTTGCCGTAGCCACGCTCGCTGGCGGTCAGGATGTCGCCATCGCCTTCGATGACGATCAGGCTGACGACCGCGGCGCCATCGGTGCCCTCGCCACTCTCTGCCAGACGCATGCCGCGCACGCCCGTGGCGGTACGCCCCATTGACCGGACTCCACCCTCGGCGAAGCGCACAGCCTTGCCGTTGCTGGCGAACAGCATGATGTCGCGCTCGCCGTTGGTCAGCGCGACGCCGACCAGCGCATCGCCATCGTCGAGGTTGATGGCGATCTTGCCGCGCTGGAGGCGGAATGCGAACTCGGTCAGCGGGGTCTTCTTGACCATGCCCTGGCGGGTGGCGAAGAACACGAAGCAGTCGTCGCGGTATTCGCGCACCGGCAGCACCGCCTGCACCTGCTCACCCGGTTCGAGCGGAATCCAGTTGATGATCGGGCGACCGCGTGCATTCGGGCCGGCGTCAGGCAGCTGGTACACCGGCAGCCAGAACACGCGGCCGGCACTGGTGAAGGTCAGCAGCGTGTCGTGGGTGTTGACCAGCCACAGCTGGTCGATGAAGTCCTCGTCCTTGGTCGCCGCCGCGTTGCGGCCCTTGCCGCCGCGCTTCTGCGCGCGGTAGGCACTGGCCGGCTGGCGCTTCGCATAACCGGAATGCGACAGCGTGACCACCACGTCTTCCGGCGCGATCAGGTCGAGGATGTCGAGGTCCTCCTCGCTGGCGCGGATCTCGCTGCGGCGCGCGTCACCGAACTCTTCCTTGAGGTTACGCAGCTCGGTGCGGATGACATCGAGCAGCACGTCGGGATTCTCGAGGATTCCGATCAGGCCGCCGATGGTTTCCAGCAACAACCTGTATTCGTCGGTCAGCTTTTCCTGCTCCAGCCCGGTCAGGCGGTGCAAGCGCATTTCGAGGATCTGCTGGGCCTGGGTCTCCGTCAGCTGGTACGTGCCGGTAGAAGCGGGGCCGTCGACCAGGCCGACGCCCGCTGGCAGGTCCTCCGGGCGCGAGGACTCGGCGCCGGCCGCAGCCAGCAGTGCACCGACGAGACCAGGCTCCCAGGTCCGGGCCAGCATCCGATCGCGGGCTTCGTTCGGATTCGCCGAGGTCTTGATCAGCTCGATCATCTCGTCGATGTTGGCGAGCGCGACCGTCAGGCCTTCGAGGATGTGCGCACGCGCGCGGGCCTTGCGCAGCTCGAAGATGGTGCGACGCGTGACCACTTCGCGGCGATGGCGGACGAACGCCTCCAGCATCTGCTTGAGGTTCAGCAGCTGCGGGCGGCCGTCGACCAGCGCCACCATGTTGATGCCAAACACCGACTCCATATGCGTCTGCTGGTAGAGGTTGTTGAGCACGACCTCGGCCGACTCGCCGCGCTTGACCTCGACGTAGATGCGCATGCCGTCCTTGTCGGATTCGTCGCGCAACTCGCTGATGCCCTCGAGCTTCTTTTCCTTGACCAGTTCGGCGATCTTCTCGATCAGACGCGCCTTGTTGACCTGGTACGGGATCTCGGTGACCGCGATCGCCTCGCGCCCGGTATCTTCATTGACCTCGATCTCGGCCTTCGCGCGCATGCGCACGCGGCCACGCCCGCCGCGATAGGCGGCATGGATGCCGGCGGTGCCGTTGATGATGCCCGCGGTCGGGAAATCCGGACCCGGGATGTGTTCCATCAACCCTTCGACTTCGATCCGTGGATCGTCGATCAGGGCGATGGTGGCGTCGATTACTTCCGACAGGTTGTGCGGCGGGATGTTGGTCGCCATGCCGACCGCGATGCCGGCCGAGCCGTTCACCAGCAGGTTCGGGAAACGCGACGGCATCACCGTCGGCTCGAATTCCTTCTCGTCGTAATTGGGCTGGAAGTCGACGGTTTCCTTGTCGATGTCGGCCATCAGTTCGTGGGTTAGCCTGGACATGCGCGCTTCGGTGTAGCGCATCGCCGCGGCGGAGTCGCCATCCACCGAACCGAAGTTGCCCTGCCCGTCCACCAGCAGGTAGCGCAGCGAGAATG
This sequence comes from Luteimonas sp., assembly GCA_039919355.1. Lineage (GTDB taxonomy): Bacteria > Pseudomonadota > Gammaproteobacteria > Xanthomonadales > Xanthomonadaceae > Cognatiluteimonas. Next base: position 2,090 of record JBDSFV010000150.1, read on the forward strand.
GCTGCGCCATGCGTACCAGGGTGTCGTATACCGACTGGTCGCCGTGCGGATGGTATTTACCGATCACGTCACCGACGATACGCGCCGACTTGTAGTACGGCTTGTTGCTGTGCGCGCCGAGTTCGTGCATCGCGAACAGCACGCGCCGGTGCACCGGCTTCAGGCCATCGCGGACATCCGGAAGCGCGCGGCCGACGATCACGCTCATCGCGTAATCCAGATAGCTGCGGCGCATCTCGTCTTCGAGGTTGACCGGGATGATTTCTCTGGCGAGTTCGGCCATCTGGCTTCCGTGGATCAGGTTTAAAGTCCGCACGGGGATGTGCGGGCGCTTGCGAAGGGATTCGCGTCAAATTGATACCCGCGGACGGCCTGCAGATGGAGATCCGCAGGGCGCGAACGGGCGGGTTCAGCAGAGTGAAAATTGTACCACGAAAGCGGGTTCTTCCGCCTGCTTGTTTCCACGCAAAAACAAGCACTTGCAGCTTGTTTTTGAGGGCGCCTCGCGAATGCCGGATCAGGCGCCGAAAGCCGCCTGCATCGAGGCCGCTACCGGGTGCTCGATCACCCCTTTCTCGGTCACGATCGCATCGATCAACGTGTGCGGCGTCACGTCGAACACCGGGTTCCAGGCATGGATCCCTTCGGCCACCGTGCGGGCACCGCCAATGCCGTGCAACTCGGCGACATCCCGCTCCTCGATGTGGATCAGGTCGCCGTTGGCGGTGGCCATGTCGACGGTCGACGACGGCGCCACGACCATGAATTTCACGCCGTGGTGCTTCGCCGCGATCGCGAGCTGGTAGGTGCCGATCTTGTTGGCGACGTCACCGTTGGCACAGATGCGGTCGGCGCCGACCACCACCCATTGCACCTTGCCGGTTTTCATCAGGTGCGACGCGGCGGAATCGGCGATCAGGGTCGCGTCGATGCCGTCCTGCTGCAGCTCCCATACGGTCAGCCGCGCCCCTTGCAGCCAAGGCCTGGTTTCGCCGGCGAACACTGCGTCGATGCGCCCCTGCGCGACGCCGGCGCGGATCACGCCGAGCGCGGTGCCAAAACCGGCGGTTGCGAGCGAACCGGTGTTGCAATGGGTCAGCACGCCGCTGCCGGGTGCTATCAACGCCGCGCCCAGCGCGCCCATGCGCCGGTTGGCGGCGAGATCCTCGCTGTCGATCGCTCGCGCTTCCTGTTCGAGGACACCACACCAGTCGTCGCCGGCACGCGCCAGCGCACCGCGCATACGCGCCAATGCCCAAGCCAGGTTGACCGCTGTCGGACGCGCGGCATTGAGCCGTTGCAGCGCTGGCTCGAGCGTGGCGGCGGCCTCGTCGACGTCGTTTGCGTCGATCGCGCGCGCCGCCAGGACCACACCCCATGCGGCGGCGATGCCGATCGCCGGCGCGCCACGCACGGCCAGGACATGGATCGCGGAGGCAACCTCGTCACTGGTCGTGCAGGTGATGTATTCCGTTACGAACGGCAGCTTGCGCTGGTCCAGCAGTTCCAGCGTAGCGCCGGTCCAGCGGATCGGGCGGATGCGGTCGTAGCGCGCGTAATCGATATCGTCGCTCATGGGGCTAGTTTAGCTTCGCCGCGCCCGTACACAGCTTGGCCGTCGCGCGGCTGCGCGACGGCCAAGCATCCGACTTCGACGACGATCACCAGACCGCGAAGTCAGCCCGGCAACCTCCGCTCACCCAGATTCCACCACGATCCCAGCCCCAGGTCTGTCCCTGCTGGCATTGTGCATCCGACACCTGACGTTGCAGGCGTACACCCTGGACAGCCATGTTGCAGCGATTGACGCGGCCATCGCTGGACTCGCAACGCACGGTGCGGCCGCCATAGCCGTCGTTGTAGTTTCCGTCGTTGTAGCCGTTGTCGGGACGATTGCTACCCCAGGCCCAACCATTGTTGTCGCGGACGCCGAGTTCGAAATCGCCGCGGCAACCGCCGTCGACCCAGACCCCTTGTCGGTTGATACCCCAGGTCCGGCCCTCGACGCAGGCTTCGCCCGAGATCTGCCGGGCCAGACGCACGCCGCCGCGCGCATCGGCGGTGCACAGCCGGTAACGGCCATCGACGGACTCGCAACGCAGGGTCCGCGCATTGCCGGCATAACCGGGGCGGTTGTTCCCGCCGGCGCCGCTGCGGAACTCCGCGCGGCAACCGTTGTCCACCCAGACGCCACGCTCGTCCCAGCCCCAGGTCTGGCCGCGGACGCAGGCCGCATCCGACAATTGACGGACCAGTTCGACGCCGCCACGGGTGTCGGTCGCGCATTGCCGTCTGCGGCCGTCGCTGGACTCGCAACGGAACACCTGCCCGGGATTGCCATCGGCGTAAGCGCCACCATAGGTATCGCCGTAACCGCCGACGGCGAATTCGGCGCGGCAGCCCTGCGTCACCCAAACCCCGTCGCGGTCGTAGCCCCATTTGCGGCCCTGGAGGCAGGCCGAATCCGACAACTGCCGCAGCAAGCGCACGCCGCGCGAGGTGTCGATCTGGCAGCGACGGATACGGCCGTTGCTGGATTCGCAGCGGACCGTCTGGTCGGGCTGGTTCGACGGATAACCATTGCCATACGGCGCGTATTGCGGGGCCGCCGCGGCATCGGCGGCAAGACCGCCGGCCAGTACAAACAGCAAACCTGGAACGAACGAGGCACGCATGACATCTTCTCCTTGGTGGCTCGACAGGAACTTAATGCCGGTTCGATGAACGCTGGATCAAAACCCCAGGGGCGGCCGTGGCAGCCTGCTCCCATGTGGTGCGAAAACCGCTAGGCACGGTCGAAGGCGAACGCCAGTACGTCCGCGATCCGCTCGCCGCCGAGCATCGCCATCAGCAGCCGGTCGATGCCCAGCGCGACGCCGGCGCAGGCCGGCAGGCCGGATTGCAGGGCGGCCAGCAGGTGCTCGTCGAGCGGTGGCAACACGGCACCGCGCTGTCGTCGCGTCGACAGGTCGCGCTCGAAGCGTGCGCGCTGCTCCGCGGCGTCGGTGAGCTCGTGATAACCATTGGCGAGTTCCAGGGACCCGAGGTAGAGCTCGAAGCGTTCCGCCAGCGAAGGCTCGTCCGCATCCGCACCGGAGCGAAGGCGCGCGAGTGCCGCCTGTGAGGCTGGGTAGTCGTACACGGCGAGCATCCGGTCAGGCCGGAACGTCGGTTGCAGGCGATGGGTCAGCAGCAGGTCGAGCCAGTCGTCGCGCTCGAGTCCTTCCGGATCGATCCGGATGTCGCCAAGCGCATTGTGCAACGCCTCGATGCTGGCGCCGATCGGATCAAGATCGAGGTGTTGCCGGAACAGGTCGCGCCAGGCGATGCGCTGCAGCGTGGCATCGCGTCCGACCAGAACCAGGGCGTCGCGGACCAGCGCCCCCACTTCGTCGATCAGGCGCTGGTGGTCCCAGCCAACGCGGTACCACTCCAGCATGGTGAATTCGGGGTTGTGCTGGCCCCCGGCTTCGCCGTCGCGGAACACACGGCCCAGCTCGTAGCAATCGCCGATTCCGGATGCGAGCAAGCGCTTGAGCGCGAATTCCGGCGAGGTCCGCAGCCAGCGCGTGCGCGGCGCACCGTCGGTGCGGCCGGAGAACTCGAGCGAGAACGACGCGATGTTGGGATCGGTGTTGCCAGCGATCGACAGCACCGGCGTTTCGACCTCGAGCACGCCGCGTTCGGCGAAGAAGGCGCGGATTTGCGCGAAGAGCTGCGCGCGCAGGCGGATGGCATCGAGCGATGCCGTCGGCTGCCAATCGCTCACGGCAACAACTCCTGTTCTGCAAAAAAGCAAATGTTCACGGCTTGTGTTCGGCGAGGAAGACCAACAGCCGCGCTTCGTCCCAGATCTCAAGCCCCAGTTCCCGTGCCTTGGCGAGTTTGGAACCCGCGGCTTCACCTGCCACGACGAACGAGGTTTTCTTCGACACGCTGCCGGAGACTTTCGCGCCCAGGGCTTCGAGTCGCGCACCGGCCTCGTCGCGCGACATCGCTGCCAACCCGCCGGTCAACACCACCACCTGCCCGGCGAGCGGACCTTCGCTCGCACGTTGCGGCGCGCCTTCCTGCCAACGCACCCCATTGGCGCGCAAAGCCGAGATCACTTCGCGGTTGTGTGCCTCGGCGAAGAAATGCACGATGTGCGCGGCGACGATCGGGCCGACGTCCGGCACGGCAGTCAGCGTGGCTTCGGCCGCCGCCATCAGCCGATCGAGCGCACCGAAATATCGCGCCAGCGTCTTGGCGGTGCTTTCACCGACATCGCGAACGCCCAGCGCGAACAGCAGCCGTTCCAGCGTGGTGTCGCGGCTGGCGTCGATTGCGGAGACCAGGTTCTCGGCCCATTTCGTGGAAATCTTTCCGCTTTTGACCGTCTCGGGCGTGGTGCCGTCGCGCTCGTCGGCGCGGCGTTTCAATTCGAGGAAATCGTCGAGCGTCAGGCGATAGAGATCGGCCACCGTCTGCACGTAGCCGAACTCGACCAAGGCGTCGATGAAACGCTCGCCCAGACCTTCAATATCCATCGCCCGGCGCGAGGCGAAATGGAACAGCGCCTGCTTGCGCTGGGCGGCGCAGAACAGCCCGCCCGTGCAGCGCGCGACGACCTCGCCCTCCCCGCGCTCGACCGCGGAACCGCAGACCGGACATTGCGTTGGCAACCAGTACGGCGGGTGCAGCGGCTTGCCGCGCTTGTCGAGCGGACGACGCTCCTCGATCACGCGCACCACTTCCGGGATCACGTCGCCTGCGCGGCGGACGATCACGCTGTCGCCGACGCGCACGTCCAGCCGTGCGACCTGGTCGGCGTTGTGCAAGGTAGCCCGGCTGACCACGACGCCGCCCACCTGGACCGGGCTCATCTGCACCCACGGCGTGACCGCGCCGGTGCGGCCGACGTTGACCTCGATCGCCTCGACCGTAGTCATTTCCTCCTGCGCCGGATACTTGTGCGCCAGCGCCCAGCGCGGTGCGCGCGAAACGAAGCCCATGGCGCGTTGCTGGTCGTAACGATCGAGCTTGTAGACGACGCCGTCGATGTCGTACGGCAATGTGTTGCGGCATTCACCGATCCGCCTGAAATAATCGAGCAGGGCTTCGATGCCGCGCGCGACATCGACTTCCGGGCTGACCGGGAAACCGAGCTCGCGCAGCCATGCGAGCGTCTGCGAATGCGTCGGCGGCAGCGCGACGCCTTCGACTTCGCCCAGCGCATAGGCATAGAAACCCAGCGGCCGCCGCGCGCTGATCCTCGGATCGAGCTGGCGCAGCGATCCGGCAGCGCCGTTGCGCGGATTGGCGAGCGTCTTCTCGCCATGTTCGCGCGCCCAGGCGTTGTAGCGCTCGAACGCGGCCTTGGGCATGTACACCTCGCCACGCACCTCCAGCACGGCGGGTGGCTTGCCGCGCAGCCGTAGCGGGATGGTGCGTACCGTGCGCAGGTTGGCGGTCACGTCCTCGCCGGTGGAGCCATCGCCGCGCGTCGCGCCGCGCACGAACTGGCCGTCCTCGTAGCGCAGGCTGATGGCGAGACCGTCGAGCTTGGGCTCGGCCGAGAATGCCGGCGTCGCGTCGCCGGTTTCCTTCTCGATCCGGGCGACGAATTCGCGTACTTCATCGTCGCTGAAGGCATTGCCCAACGACAACATCGGCACGCCGTGGCGGACCTCGGCGAACCTGCCCGACGGCGCGTTGCCGACCCGCGCGGTCGGCGAGTTCTGGTCGCGCAGGTCCGGATGCGCGGCCTCCAGCGCTTCCAGTTCGCACAGCAGGCGGTCGTACTCGACGTCCGGGATGTCCGGATCGTCGAGCACGTGATAGCGGTGATTGGCGTCGTCGAGCCGGCGGCGCAGTTCGGCGACGCGCGCTGCGATGTCGACCATGCGGTTACCAGCGCGGCGAGCGAGTGATCGGCGGCGCTTCGTGCTGGCGATCGTAGGCGCGCAGTTCGTCGCGCAGGTGGGCGATGCGCTGGCGGCCGATGGCGTTGCGCTGCTCGTCCAGCACCACGCCGTCGAGCAATTCGGCCATGCGCTGCGCGGTCGGCAACATGGTTTCCCAGGCGTCGAGCGCCGGCACCGGTGCCGGCAGCGTGAGGAAGAACGCGATCGCCGGCGTTTCCAGCGACTGGATGCCGGCCATGTCGAAACTGCCCGGCTTCATGATGTTGGCG
>JBDSFV010000151.1:0-10874 GCA_039919355.1 Luteimonas sp.
CCCATGTCGTCCCTTCAGGCTCTTGATGCGGGCGTGAGTGTGCTGGGCTTTTGCCGCCCGCATTCCCGCCCGTGATGATCGACGACGAACCGTACTGGGATGGCGGCGTCAGTCCAATACACCGATCGAAGTTGTCATGGACGACAATCCGCGCCGCGATTCGGTGATCTTCGCGACCCGGCTGTGGCAGCAGGAGGACGAGGCGCCGCAGTCGATCGGGCGGGTGATGAGTCGCCTAAAGGACATCCAGTTCGCCAGCCGCGCCGAAAGCCACACCGCGCGCCAGCAACAGATCCACCATTTGCGCCACGTGGTGCGCGAACTCGGCCGCCGGTTGCCGGAAGATGTACGCGCCCAGCCCGACGTCAAGGAACTGCTCGGCTGGGGCTGCGGAACCGTGATGCACGTGCTGACCTTGCGGGCGCCGGCACTGGACGGCGAGGACCACACCAAGGACATCGACTTCACCGCGGCCGGCATCGCGGCGCGCTGGCAGGCGGGACGCGCGTTTGCGCGCCGCATGATCGCAGCCGCGCCATGGGATCAAGACGTCGATCCGATTGCCGGAATCGTGGTGCACGACTGAGCGCCGGGCGGACCGCGTGACGGCCGCCCCGAAAATGCCCAATTGCAGCCAGCGAAAGCAACGACCACAGGACTGCCGTGCTCCGGAGACCGGTCATCGTCACCGCATACTGGGCGCAGCGCTCCCCTCCCCCAACTGCGGCGTCGGATGCCGGCGCCATGTCACCGTGAAGCCCCGCGCCTTCGTCGGTGATCGCTGAGATCCTCGAGTGACCCGCGGCGCTTCAGGCAAGCAATGCCCTGGCGCGCGCGCAGACGTTGTCGACGGTGAAACCATACTCGCGCAGCAACACTTCGGCCGGCGCGGAAGCGCCGAAGCGCTCCACTGCCAGCACGTCGCCGACCGCGCCGACGTAGCGGTGCCAGCCCTGGGTCACGCCCAATTCGACCGCGAGCCGCGCGCCGACCGAGGGCGGCAGCACCGCATCGCGTTGGGCCCGTGGCAAGGCATCGAACAACTCCCAGCTCGGCATCGACACGCAACGCACGGCGATGCCTTGCGCTTGCAGGCGTTCCGCCGCGGCGACGATCAGGCCGACCTCGGAGCCGCTGGCGATCAGGATCAGTTCTGGTTTTGCATCGGGCGCATCGAGCAGCACATAGCCGCCCCGGCGCAGGCCGTCGGCGGAGGCATAGCGACCGCGATCCAGGATCGGCAGATTCTGCCTGCTCAGTGCCAGCAGCACCGGGCGATCGCGGGTCTCCACCGCAACGCGCCACGCGACGGCGGTCTCGTTGGCATCGCCGGGCCGGATCACGGTCAGGTTCGGAATCGCGCGCAGCGCAGCCAGTTGCTCGACGGGCTGGTGGGTGGGGCCGTCCTCGCCGAGCGCGATGCTGTCGTGGGTGAACACATGCACGACGTGCAAGCCCATCAACGCCGCCAGCCGGATCGGTGGACGCATGTAGTCGGAAAAGATCAGGAAGGTCGCGCCATACGCAATGAAACCGCCATGCGCAGCCAGCCCGTTGACGATCGCGCCCATCGCGTGTTCGCGCACGCCGAAATGCAGATTGCGTCCGCCATGGCTCCAGCCGCCACCATCGGACCCCTGGGTATCGTCGTTCGCATCCGTCGGCGGATTGAAATCGCCGAGGTCTTTCAGCGCGGTCTTGGTTGATGGATCCAGATCCGCCGACCCCCCGCTCAGCGCCGGCAGCTTCGCCGCGATCGCGTTCATCACCTTGCCCGATGCGGCGCGCGTGGCCATGCCTTTGGCATCGGCCGGGAACACCGGAATGTCGGCGTCCCAGCCCGATGGCAACTCGCCGCGCAGGCTGCCATCCAGTTCCGCGGCCGGATCGGGAAACGCCTGCCGGTACGCGGCCAGGCGCGCATTCCAGGTCGCCTCGTCGCGTGCGCCGCGATCGACGGCCTGGCGAAAATGCGCCAGCGCCCGCTCGGGAATCAGGAATGCCGGTTCGGTCGGCCAACCGAGATTCTGCTTGGTCAGGCGCACCTCGTCGACGCCGAGCGGCGATCCGTGCGCTTCGAAACTGTCGTGCTTGTTGGGCGAGCCGTAGCCGATATGGGTACGCACCAGGATCAGCGACGGCCGGTCGGTTTCGGCGCGCGCCGCCTGCAGCGCGGCGTCGATCGCGGCGAGATCGTTGCCGTCCGCCACCGCCACCGTGTGCCAACCATAGGCCTCGAAGCGGCGCGCGCGATCCTCGGTAAAGCTGATGTCGGTGCCGGCGGCCAGGGTGACGGTGTTGTCGTCGTACAGGCAGATCAGCTTGCCGAGCTTGAGATGGCCAGCCAGCGAGGCAGCCTCGGCCGCCACACCTTCCATCAGGTCGCCGTCGCTGACGATGGCGAACGTGTGGTGATCGATGATGGCGTGATCCCGGCGGTTGTAGCGGGCTGCCAGCTGCGCCTCGGCGATGGCCATGCCGACCGCGTTGGCCATGCCCTGGCCGAGCGGGCCGGTGGTGGTTTCCACGCCCGGCGTGTGCCCGCGCTCGGGATGTCCCGGCGCCTTGCTGCCCCATTGGCGGAACTGCTTGAGGTCGTCCAGCGAGAGATCGAAGCCGGTCAGATGCAGCAGACTGTAGAGCAGCGCCGAACCGTGACCGGCCGAGAGCACGAAGCGGTCGCGATCGACCCAGTGCGGGTTGCGCGGATTGAACTTGAGGCCGCGCGTCCACAGCACGTAGCCCATCGGCGCGGCGCCAAGCGGCATGCCCGGATGCCCGCTGTTGGCCTTCTGCACCATGTCCACCGACAGGAAGCGCAGGGTGTTGATGCATTGCTGGTCGAGTTCGGCGGTCATGGCGGCTCCTGATGGGGTGCGACGTGGGTGGGTCGTCCGCGTCGTCCGCGCGCCTGCAGCGGCTCAGTTCGCCGCGAGCGCGGTATCGACGATGCTCTGCGCCTCGTGCAGGAGCGATTGCAGGTGATCCTTGTCCTTGAAGCTCTCCGCATAGATTTTGTAGATGTCCTCGGTGCCCGACGGTCGTGCGGCGAACCAGCCACTGGCGGAAGTCACCTTGATGCCGCCGATCGCTGCGTGGTTGCCCGGCGCATGATCGAGCACGCTTTCGATCTTCTCGCCGGCCAGTTCGGTGCTGCGCACCTGCTGGGGCGACAACTTCGCCAGGCGGATCTTTTGCTCGGCCGTGGCCGGTGCCTCGACGCGATCGGCCACCGGCTCGCCCAGTTCGCGCACCAGATCGCGATACAGCTCGCCGGGATCACGGCCAGTGCGCGCGGTGATTTCCGCCGCCAGCAACGCTGGCACGATGCCGTCCTTGTCGGTGGTCCACACGCTGCCATCGCGGCGCAGGAAGGTCGCGCCGGAGCTTTCTTCGCCACCGAACCCCAGCGACCCGTCGAACAGCCCATCGACGAACCACTTGAAGCCGACCGGCACCTCGAACAGCTTGCGTCCCAGACGCTTTGCCACCCGGTCGATCAGCGCGCTGCTGACCACGGTCTTGCCGACCGCAGCGTCGCCGCCCCACTGTGGCCGATGCTGGAACAGATAGTCGATCAACACCGACAGGTAATGATTCGGCGGCAACAAACCGGCACTGCGGGTAACGATGCCGTGGCGGTCGTAGTCGGTGTCGCAGGCGAACGCGATGTCATAGCGGTCCTTCAGGCCGATAAGCCGCTGCATCGCCAGGGATGAGGAAGGGTCCATGCGGATCTTGCCGTCCCAGTCGACCGTCATGAAGGCGAAAGTCGGATCGACTTCCTCGCTGAGCACGCTCAGGTCGAGTTGGTAGCGCTCGGCAATCGGCGCCCAGTAATGCACGCCGGCGCCGCCGAGCGGATCGACGCCCATGCGGATGCCGGCGCTGCGGATCGCGCCGAAGTCCACCACGCTGGCCAGGTCCGCCACGTAGGCGTTGCGGTAGTCGTGCGGGTGGGTGGTCGATGCCTGCCGCGCCCGTGCCGGCGGCATTCGCCTGACCTGCTTCAGGCCGCCTTCGAGCAGCACGTTGGCGCGGTCCTGCACCCAGCCGGTGACATCGGTATCCGCCGGCCCGCCGTTGGGTGGGTTGTACTTGAAGCCGCCGTTGTCGGGTGGATTGTGCGAGGGCGTGACCACGATGCCGTCGGCCAGCCCCGCCGACCGGCCGCGGTTGTGGACAAGGATCGCATGCGAGACCGCCGGCGTCGGGGTGAATTCGCCGCCGCTGGCGATCATGGTTTCGACACCGTTGCCGGCCAGCACCTCCAGCGCGCTCTCGAACGCCGGCTGCGACAACGCATGGGTATCGATGCCGAGGTACAGCGGGCCGTCGATGCCCTGCCCTTTGCGGTAGTCGCAGATTGCCTGGCTCATCGCCAGCACATGCCACTCATTGAAGCTGCGCGCCAGCGAGCTGCCACGGTGGCCGGAGGTGCCGAACACGACGCGCTGCGCAGGCAGCGCCGGATCGGGGCGCAGGTCGGTGTAGGCGGCGAGCAAGGCCGGCACATCGACCAGCAGCGACGGCGGTGCCGGTTTGCCGGCGAGCGGACTGATCGTAGTGGTCATGCCCGGGTGCTCATGCGCGTGGCTGCCGCAGCCGGCGATAACGGCGGATCAGGGTATTGGTGGAGCTGTCGTGGTCGAGTTCGGGGTCGTCGCTGCTGGCGATCTCGGCGGCGGTGCGCGTGGCCAGCGCCTTGCCCAGTTCGACGCCCCACTGGTCGAACGAATCGATGTCCCAGATAACGCCCTGCACGAATACGCTGTGCTCGTACAGGGCGACCAGCGCGCCCAGCGTGTGCGGCGTGAGTCGTTCGGCGAGGATGGTGTTGCTCGGCCGGTTACCCTCGAACGTGCGGTGCGCCGCCAGCGCCGCGGGCGTGCCCTCGGCCTTCACTTCGCCGGCGGTCTTGCCGAACGCCAGCGCCTCGCTCTGCGCGATCAGGTTCGCCATCAGCAGGTCGTGCTGGTCACCGAGCGGATTCAGTGGCTGGCAGAACCCGATGAAGTCGCAAGCGATCAGGTGCGTGCCCTGGTGGATCAGCTGGTAGAACGAATGCTGGCCGTTGGTGCCCGGCTCGCCCCAGTAGATCGGCCCGGTGGCGTAGTCCACCCGTACGCCGTCGCGGCTGACGTGCTTGCCGTTGCTCTCCATCGTCAATTGCTGCAGATAGGCCGGAAAGCGCTTGAGGTATTGCTCATAGGGCAGCACTGCCACAGTCGAGGCAGTGAGGAAATTCGCGTTCCAGATCGCCAGCAGGCCCATCAGCGCCGGCAGGTTGTGGCCCAGCGGGGTCTTGCTAAAATGCGTGTCCATCGCGTGGAAGCCGGCCAGCATCGCGTGGAAATTCTCCGCTCCGATCGCCAGCATCGTCGACAGCCCGATCGCCGATTCCATCGAGTAGCGGCCACCGACCCAGTCCCAGAACCCGAACATGTTGTCGGCGTCGATGCCGAACTTGACGACCTCCGCGGCGTTGCTCGACACCGCGACGAAATGCTTCGCCACCACGGCGCTGCTGTCAGCGTCAGCGTCCGCCTCGCCGAGCGCCTGCAGGCACCAGGCGCGTGCGGCCTGCGCATTGGTCAGGGTTTCCAGCGTGGTGAAGGTCTTCGAGCAGACGATGAACAGCGTCTCGGCCGGGTCGAGGTCACGCGTGGCCTCGACGAAATCGCTGCCGTCGACATTGGACACGAAACGGAACGTCATCTCGCGCCGGCTGTAGTGACGCAGCGCCTCGTAGGCCATCACCGGGCCGAGATCGGAGCCGCCGATGCCGATGCTGATCACGTTGCGGATGCGCTGGCCGGTATGCCCGGTCCAGGCGCCGCTGCGCACGCGCTCGGCGAACGCCGCCATGCGGTCGAGCACCTCGTGCACGTCCGCCACGACGTTGCTACCATCGACGTCGATGTGCGCGCTGGCCGGCGCGCGCAGCGCCACGTGCAGTACCGCGCGATCCTCGGTGGTGTTGATCCTGTCGCCGCGGAACATCGCCGCGATGCGCTCGTTCAGGCCACAGGCGTCGGCCAGTTCCAGCAACAGCCGCAGCGTCTGGTCGGTGATGCGCTGCTTGGAATAGTCCAGGTACAGGCCGGCGGCCTCGGCGTGCAGGCGCTCGCCGCGCGCAGGATCGGCGGCGAACAGTTCGCGCAGGTGGCGCCGTTGCTGTTGCCCGGCGTGTTGCTGCAACGCATGCCATTGCGGACGCCGGGTCAAGGATGTGGAGGATTGATCAGGTGCGGATGGATCCATGACGATACTCATTGGTGGCTTCAATGGGCGCTTGCCAGTGAGATGCTCTTGTCGGCAATGCGCTGCAGCAGCTGTTGCCAGGATTTTACGAAGGCCTGTGCGCCCTCGTGTTGCAGCTGCAGCGCCAGCGCGTCGATGTCGACGCCGGCCTGCGCAAAGCGCCCCAGTATCGTCTCGGCATCGCCACCGTCCACCGCCATCGTGCCCTTCAGCGCACCGTGTTCGGCGAAGGCCTGCAGGGTCTTCTCGGGGATGGTATTGATGGTGTCGGGCGCGGCCAGCGCTTCTACATACAGCGTCTCGGAGGCATCCGGGTCCTTGGTGCCGGTGCTGGCCCAGAGCAGGCGCTGCGGCCGGGCGCCCGCGTCGGCAAGCTGGCGCCAGCGCGGGGACGCCAGCAGTTCCCGGTAGGCGCGGTAGACGCGTCCACCAACTGCGATGCCAAGTCGGTTGCGCAGTTCCGCCTGCACCTTGTCCTTGACCGCCACATCCCAGCGACTGACGAACAGCGAGGCGACCGAGCCGACGCGCGGGTCGAGTCCGGCTTCGAGACGCCGCTCGATGCCGCGCAGGTAGGCCTGCGCGGCGGCGAGATACTGCTCGCGCGAGAACAGCAGGGTGACGTTGATCGGCACGCCGGCGAAGATCGATGCCTCGATGGCGGGAATCCCTTCGGGCGTGCCGGGAATCTTCACGAACAGGTTCGGCCGAGCGGCCTGCTGGTGGATCTTCCGGGCGGCCTCGATGCTGCCCTTGGTATTGCTGGCGAGCAACGGCGAGACTTCCATCGAGACCCAGCCATCGACGTGATCGCTGGCGTCGAACACCGGACGGAACAGGTCGGCGGCCCGGCGAAGATCCTCCAGTGCCAATTCGATGAACAAGGTTTCGCCGGATTTTCCCGCCTGTGCCTTCTCGCGGATGCCGGCGTCATAGGCATCGCCACTGCCGATCGCGCCGTCGAAGATGCTCGGGTTCGAGGTCAGGCCGGTGATCGAGAGGTCTTCGATATAGCGATGCAGGATGCCGTTGTCGAGCAGCTCGCGGGTGATGTTGTCCAGCCACAGGCTCTGGCCGAGATCGTGCAATTGCCGGGTCGGTTTCATGGGTGCTCCAGGGAGGCTGTTTCGGGCGACTTCTGGCGGTCTGTGTCCACCACGCGGGTGGCGGTGGCGGCATGAAAATCAGCCAGGGCAAGATCACACAGATCGCCGATGCGCCCAATGGTCAGATCGGGCGCGGGATCGATCGCAAGGCCGTCGGATTCGGTGGCGTAGTGACCCTGACGCACGAAGACGGTGGTCAACCGGTCGGTCAGCACACGCTTCATCGCGGCCAGCAGTTGCGGCTTGTCGTCGACCATCACGTAATGGCTGGCCGGAAAGCGCCGCTGGACCAGGCCGAGCCTGCGTTCCTTGTGCACGGTGACCAGCACCCGGCCATCGACGGCATCCCACAGGCCGGAACGCTGGATCTTGCGCGGCTGGAACACGATGTCGCCATCGGAAACGATCGCCGTGGTGCCGATCGTGCGCAGGTGGTCGAGCGCGGCGAGTGCACGCGGATACAGCCGCTCGCTGAAGGGATAGTCGAGCAGGAACTCCGACATCCGCAGCAGCGCCGGTTCGTCATCGTCGCCGGCGCGGAACGCCTGCAGCGCGCCCAGGTAATCGGCGTAGCCGAGTCGGTCGCGCCACTCGGCATAGATCGACCAGTAGCGCTCGCGTTCCGGCTTTCCGAAGTCATCATCGAGCCGCTCCGTAAGGTCGGCAGCGAAACGATCGTTGTCGAGCAGGGTGTTGTCGACGTCGAGCATGAACACCACCGGGTCTTCATTCAGCACGGTGCCGACTCCTCGGGCTTTGGATCGTGCCAGCCCGCGTCGCTGACCACGATGTCCGCGGCAGCCGACGGTCCCCAGCTACCGGGCTCGTATTCCTGCACCGGCTCGGCGTTGGCGAGCGCCGGGTCGATCACCCGCCACGCCGCTTCCACGCTGTCGTCGCGCGTGAAAAGCGCGGGATCGCCGCGCAGCGCATCGCGCAGCAGGCGCTCGTACGGTAGGTCTTCGCCGGGCGGTTCATGGCGGGCGATCAGCTCCACCGGCTCGCCGCGCATGTCCTCGCCGTGCTGCTTGACCCGCGCGCCCGCCGAGATCGTCACCTCGGGACTGAGCCGGAAGCGGAAATAGTTCGAGGTGGCCGCGCTGATCTCGTCGAAGATCGCCAGCGGCGGGCACTTCATATTCACCCTGACTTCGGTGGTGGTGATCGGCAGGCACTTGCCGACGCGGATGTAGAACGGCACGCCACTCCAGCGCCAGGTATCGATGTGCAAGCACAGCGCGGCAAAGGTCTCGACCTGGGAATCCGCCGCCACGCCTTTCTCATCGCGATAGCCGCGGAACTGGCCGCGCACCACTTGCGCGGGGTCCAGCGGCCGCATCGCACGGAACAGCCGCAGCTTCTCGGCGCGCACGGACTGCGTATCGCGCCCCGCCGGCGCATCCATCGCCAGCAGCGCGATCACCTGCAGCATGTGGTTTTGCACCACGTCGCGGAGCGTGCCAACCTCTTCGTAGAACGCGCCGCGGCCCTGCACGCCGAAGCCCTCGGCCATGGTGATCTGCACGCTGTCGACATAGTTGCGGTTCCAGATCGGTTCCAGGAAGGCGTTGGCGAAGCGGAAGTACAGCAGGTTCTGCACCGCCTCCTTGCCCAGGTAGTGGTCGATGCGGAACACCGCCGATTCGGGGAAGACCTCGTGCAGCGTGCGGTTGAGTGCCTGCGCGGAGGCGAGGTCGCGACCGAACGGCTTCTCGACGACGACGCGGGCGTCGTCGGCGCAGCCGGCTTTCGCCAGCCCCTGGACCACGGTGCCGAACATGCTTGGTGGAATCGCCATGTAGTGCAGCGGCCTGGTGGCGGTGCCCAGGGTTTGCTTCAGGCGCTGGTAGGTCGCCGGATCCGCGTAATCGCCGTCGACGTACTGCAGTTGCGCCGACAGCCTGGCGAATGCATCGGCATCGAGGCCGCCATTGTTTTCCAGGCTGTCGCGCGCACGTTCGCGCAGCTTGTCCAGCGTCCAGCCGGCGCGGGCCATGCCGATGACCGGCATGTCCAGCTCGCCGGCGCGGATCAATGCCTGCAGCGCCGGGAAGATCTTCTTGTACGCCAGATCGCCGGTCGCACCAAAGAAGACGAAGGCATCTGAACGGGGTTCTGTCATGGCAGTCTTCCACTCCATCGATACTGAAGAGATACGGTTGCAGATGCCCGACCCAGCATGTCCAGCCAGGGGTTAAGACAGTGCGTACGAGCGATACGTATGGGCCGTCGCATGAGCCGCGCGCTCGTCGTTCCTGCGCCATGCGTGACACTCGGCTTCATTGGCCACTCCAGTCGATCGGGCATCGAATCGTCAGCAGTACCCCGGAAACGTCATTTCGCCTTACTTGCGGAGGAGTCGTGGGACGTTGACGTTTTGCGTGTCATGTTTTCGACATCAGGCCGCAGACCCGCCGGGCTCGGCGGCGAGATCCGTCGGAGGAAACTCTGGTATTCCGGCGACTGTTCCAGCAACCTCACAGGTTCGACGATCAACGCGTCGACCTCCCCCGGATCAAGCCGAAAGGTGGTCGGCATGGCATTGAATTGATCCCGAGTCTGGCGATCGTTGATCTGGTCGAAGGTGAGCACCGCAAAATCCACCGTGACCACAGGCTCGCCTGGCGAGCGCATGGCATTCACGTGCGCGCCCCACGTCAGGAAGCCCTGCTTCGCCAGTGCGACGGTTTCCGTGTTGAGGATGCCGAGGGCGGAATCGAATGACGCCTGCAGCATGCCGACCGTACCGGGCTCACGCCCATGCAGGGACCACTCTGTCTCGGCATAGACCTGGGCATTGGCGACGATCACCAGCACGTTGCGGACCCGGCCTAGTTGTTCGTGCGTGAATGCGCCGGCCATGTCGGGCACGTTGCCGTAGTGTGCGACCGGGCTCATCATCGATCCGCGCACCCCCAGGTTGTCGGTCACCCCGCCATCCACCAGTCGCAGGATTGGCATGCGGTCGGTATGCGCGTAGCGATCAAGCGCCAGCGCGACCGCACGACGTCGGTCGAGGAAATCATCGTGGGTCAGCGCCTCCGCGACCCAGGGTCGATGGCGCTCGCTGCAATCGTCGTAGTTGCGCAGCGCGATGCTGGCAAACGGCCCCGGCACGGCCGACGAGGCCATGACCGCATTGGCGACCGGGTAGCTGGACAGGTCGGAGCACAGGAAATCGAACTGCTGCTGGATGAAGGAAAAGGTCGTCGCGTTGTTGATGTCGCTGGCGTTGATGATGACGAAGGGCAAACCGTTGTGCGACAGATCCGTGTACGTGGCGTGCCGGAACAACGTTCGCCCCAGGTAGTCCGCCACCAGGTCGCTGCGGTTGAAATCCCTGGATGACATGGCCGCAAGGCTTCGGGGACGGGCGACCAGCCCGATGAGTTCGCCCTGCCAGTCGCGATACAGGAAGTCGCGGGTGTAGTCGGCGAAAATCCGGTCGCCGAACAATCCGTAGTAGGCGGCGGTGTAGCTGCCGCCAGACACCGCCGTGACCAC
>JBDSFV010000152.1:0-7732 GCA_039919355.1 Luteimonas sp.
GAGGTACGGATTCCAGTTACGACCTTCGGCGACGAAATGGCGACGCAGGTCCAGCGAGATGCCGTACTGGCTCCAGTTCAGGTCTTGACCACTCAGGTTCAAGTCCGGATTGACGATGTTGTTGCGCCCTTCGAAGTTCGGGTTCTGATAGTTCAGTTCGGCGTCCAAAGACCACAAGGGGTTGAGGAACTTGCCCACGCCGATCGTCCCGAACGGCGTATTGCTGGTCCCGCGATCGTTGTCCTGGATATTCATGCCAGCCGACCCTGTGATGTACCAGCGGTCGTCGAACTCCTGCGCGGAAGCGGCCTGCGCCACGCCCAGCCCGCCCAACAGCGCAACACAGAGGAGTTTCTTATTCATGTTCAGCTCCTTGATCAAATGAAAGAAAGCGGTAAAGCGTGATTGAGAGACGGCCGTTGTCCCACGCCATCCCGTCCAGATTAATGCCGGCCTTGTGAAGGCCTTGTTAACGCTACCATAACAGTTAGGCAATGCCAATCGGAAGCGGCACACGGCAAATCTTACACGCGATACAGATTCATGAACTGATCGACTGGCATCGACTCGAATTTGGCAGGGTCGGCAGCCAGCCCCATGATGCGGTCCACCTGGCCTCCCGGCAGGTGCGCGCGTAGCGCCGCCTCGCATTTGGCCATCAGCACCGGGATACCCTCGCCGCGGCGCTTGCGGTGACCAATCGGGTAATCGATCGAGACCTTGTCGGTCGCCGACCCGTCCTTGAAGAGCACCTGCACCGAATTGCCGATATACCGTTTGTCGGCGTCGAAATAATCGCGGGTGAACTGCGGATTTTCCGCCACCGTCATTTTCTCCCGCAACGCGTCGATGCGCGGGTCGGCGGCGATTTCGTCGTTGTAATCCGAGGCGGTCAGGCGGCCGAAGATCAGCGGCACCGCCACCATGTACTGGATGCAGTGGTCGCGGTCGGCGTAATTGGCCAGCGGTCCGGTCTTGTCGATGATGCGGACGCCGGCTTCCTGGGTCTCGATCACGATCCGCTCGATCTGGTCGATGCGGTCCTTCACCAGCGGGTGCAGCTGCATCGCGCACTCGACCGCGGTCTGGGCATGGAATTCGGCCGGGAAGCTGATCTTGAACAGGACGTTTTCCATCACGTAGCTGCCGAACGGCCGCTCGAACTGGAATGCCTTCCCTTTGAAGGCGACGTCATAGAAACCCCAGGTGTTGGCCGACAACGCGCTCGGATAGCCGACGACCTTCTTGTGCGCCGCATTCAGCGCGTGGGTGACGGCGCGGCGGCAGGCGTCGCCGGCGGCCCATGACTTGCGCGGACCGGTATTCGGCGCGTGGCGGTAGGTGCGCAGCACGCCGTTGTCGACCCAGGAATGCGAGACGGCGGTGATCACCTCGTCCTTGTCGCCGCCCAGCATGGCGGTGGCAACTGCGCTCGAGGCCAGGCGCACCAGGATCACGTGGTCGAGGCCGACGCGGTTGAACGAGTTCTGCAGCGCGTACACGCCCTGGATCTCGTGTGCCTTGATCGCCCAGGTCAGCACGTCGCGTACGGTCAGCGGCTGGCCACCGTCGCGGACCTCTTTGCGGCTGAGGTAGTCGGCCACGGCCAGGATCGCGCCGAGGTTGTCGGACGGATGGCCCCACTCGGCTGCAAGCCAGGTGTCGTTGAAGTCGAGCCAGCGCACCAGCGTGCCGATGTTGAAGGCGGCCTGGACCGGATCGAGCTCGAAGTTGGTGCCCGGCACCGTCGCGCCGCCGGGCAGGGTGGCGCCCGGCACCAGCGGGCCGAGATGCTTGACGCAGTCCGGGAACTTCATCGCCAGCATCGCGCAAGCCAGCGAGTCCAGCAACATGTAGCGCGCGGTGTCGTAGGCCTCCTGCGAATCGACCTGATAATCGATCACGTAGTCGGCGATGTCAACCATCGGCTGGTCGGGATTCGGGCGGACGGCGGAGCGGACGTCGAAGTGGCTCATGGGGCTTCTGGCTCGGAGGAAGCCGGTTATTTTGCCAGACGCCGGTTGCGGGCGGTTTCCGGACACTGGTTCGCGGGCGTCGTTGCCATGATGCAACGCAGCGACCCGGCCGCCGCACTTGGCATTCCGCGATCCTCGCGCCATCGTGCGGGCATGGACATTCCCAGCCGCTTGCCCAGTCTGTTCCTCTCGCACGGCTCGCCAGTGCTGGCCGTCGAGGATTCACCGGCGGGCCGCTTCCTCGACGGGCTCGGCACCAAACTGCCGCGACCGCGCGCGATCGTGGTCGCCTCGGCGCATTTCATGGCTCGCAGGCCCAGCATCGGCGCCGCCGCACATCCTGCGACGGTGCACGACTTCGGCGGCTTCCCCGCGCTGCTGTACCAGATCCGCTATCCGGCGCCGGGCGATGCCGACCTGGCCGCGGTCGTCGCGGCGCGCCTGGCCAACGCCGGACTCGCGCCCGACCTGCTGCCGAACCATGGCATCGACCACGGTGTCTGGGTTCCGCTGCGGAGGATGTATCCACAAGCCGATATCCCGGTCGTGCCGCTGTCGGTCGACCCGCATGCGGATGCCGCCCACCACTTTGCGGTGGGACGTGCGCTGGCATCGTTGCGCGAGGATGGCGTGCTGGTGGTCGGTTCCGGCGGCTTCGTCCACAACCTCGGCGATCTCGACTGGGACCACAAGGACGCGCCGATGCCGGATTGGGCCGCGGAGTTCGCGCGCTGGATGCGCGAACGGCTGGCGACGCATGACATCGATGCCCTGCTCGACTGGGAGCGCCAGGCGCCAAACCCGCGCCGGGCGCATCCCACGGTCGAGCACCTGATGCCGCTGTTCGTCGCACTCGGCGCCGGCGGCGACTCCCCGACGGTCCGCAGCCTGCATCGATCGCAGGAATTCGGCTCGCTGGCGCTGGATGCCTTCGCTTTCGACTGAAGCGGCTTGCCCGTGAAGTGGCCAAGCCGGCTAACGGTTGAACTCGACACCAAGCACGATCGCACAAGGCAGGCGCCTGCAGCCGCTCTGTGACTGCTGCGCTGCAACAGAGTTGGTGGGAATGAAAATTCCTGTCGAATCAGATATTTCTGAATTCACATTCAGCCGACGTTAGGTTCCTGATCGTTACGGTGCGCACGCTTTTTGCCCGCCTCCCCCTTGGCGGGCACCGGCACGAGCCCGCAATTCCGCGGGCCTTCGCGCCCGGGCTCAAGGCAGCCGCAGAGCCGCCGCCCTCCCCACTACGCCATGTCGGCTCGCGCCGCTGATCCGCCTTGACCAGGACGGGAGCAGCATCGCGGCTCGGCGCAACGGAGCAAGGAGTCATCATGAAACTGGCCTGGATCCTCTGGCTGTCGCAGGTGTTGCCGCAGCCGGCCGCCGATTCGCTGTGCCTGAGCACCACCGTCTACCTGGAGGCCCGCGACCAGTCGGTCCGGGGCCAGCAGGCGGTGGCCGAAGTCGCCCTGCGCCGCCGCGACAGCGGCCTGTGGGGCGACAACCTCTGCGACGTGGTCACCGCGCGCAAGCAGTTCGCGCCGACCATCGTCTCGCCCAACACCAACCTCGCCAATACCGAGGCATGGGCCGAGGCGATCACCATCGCACTCGAGTCCGAGCGCAACTGGGCATTGCCGCCAGGCCAGCGCAAGGAGGTGGTGCCCGGCGCCAGCCATTTCGCCGCCAGCGCGATCGCCTCGCCGAGCTGGCGCAACGCCTACCAGGTCGCGACCATCGGCGACCACACCTTCTATCGCGTGCAGAAACTCAAGCCACGCAAGGCGTAACGCTGCGTTGCGCGTGGCGTGATTGATGCATTGATGAGGCGCCGCGCATAGTCGGACTCCCTCGACGCGGAGGCTTTCGATGAAGCTGTACTACTCCCTTGGCGCCTGCTCGCTGGCCGACCACATCGTGCTGGAATGGATTGGCAAGCCGTACGAAGCGGCGCGCGTGTCGCGTGAAGAGCGCAAGCTGCCGGCCTACCTCAAGATCAACCCAGCCGGGGCAGTCCCGGCCTTGGAGGACGATGGCTGGGTGCTGACCCAGAACGCGGCGATCCTCAACTACCTCGCCGACCGCTTCCCCGAAGCCGGGCTCGGCGGCGACGGCACCCCGAAGGGCCGGGCCGAGGTCAACAGGTGGGTGGCGTTCGCGAATTCCGACATCCACCCCAGCTTCCATCCGCTGTTCGGATCGACCGGCTATCTCGGCGATGCCGCCGCGATCGAGAAAACCAAGGACGCCGCCCGCAGCAGGCTGCGCAGCCTGTTCGAGCGCGCCGACAGGCAACTCGAAGGCAAGGATTGGCTGACCGGTACCCGCTCGATCGCCGATCCCTATCTCTACGTGCTGATGCGTTGGACCAAGGGCAACGACGTCGACCTGTCGGGCCTGGACAACCTCGATCGTTTCTTCCGGAACATTGAGAGGGACGCCGCCGTGCAGAAGGTGCTGCAGGACGAAGGTCTGTCCTGATCGCGCCAGTACTTCGACGCAACTAGCCTCAACGCTTCTCGATCGGCACGTACTCGCGGTCCTCGGGGCCAACGTAGTTCGCGCTCGGGCGGATGATCTTGCCGTCCTCGCGCTGTTCGATCACGTGCGCACTCCAGCCCGAGGTGCGGGCAATCACGAACAGCGGGGTGAACATCGGCGTCGGGATGCCCATCATGTGGTAGGCCGACGCGCTGTACCAGTCGAGGTTGGGGAACATCTTCTTGGTGTCCATCATCAGGCTCTCGATCCGCTCGGACACGTCGAACAGCGTCTGGTTGCCGCCGTCCTTGCACAGCTTGCGCGAGATCTCCTTGATGATCGGGTTGCGCGGATCACCGACGGTGTACACCGGATGGCCGAAGCCGATCACGATCTCATTGCGCTCGATGCGCGCGCGGATATCAGCCTCGGCTTCATCCGGCGTCGGATAGCGCGAGATGATCTCCATTGCCGCTTCGTTTGCACCGCCGTGCTTGGGACCGCGCAGCGCGCCGATGGCACCGGTGATGCAGCTGTGCATGTCGGAGCCGGTTCCGGCGATCACGCGCGCAGCAAAAGTGGACGCGTTGAATTCGTGCTCTGCGTACAGCACCAGCGACTTGTCCAGCGAGTCCGCATGCAACTGGCTCGGCGGTTCGCCGTGCAGCAGGTGCAGGAAGTGCGCGGAGATCGAGTCGTCGTCGGTTTCGCAATCAATGCGGCGGCCGTTGCGGGTGAAGTGCCACCAGTACAGCAGCATCGAACCGAAACTCGCCATCAGCTTGTCGGCGATGTCGCGCGCTTCCGCAGCAGGGTGGCCTTTGCGCTCCGGCAGCACGGTGCCCAGTACCGAGCAGCCCGTGCGCAGCACGTCCATCGGATGCGCATTGGCCGGCACCAGTTCCAGCGCATCGGCGACGATCGCCGGCAGCCCGCGCAGGCGCTTGAGCCTGGTCTTGTAGGCATCGAGCTGCGAGGTGGTCGGCAACGTGCCGTGCACCAGCAGGTGCGCAACCTCCTCGAACGAGGACCTGGTCGCGAGATCATGGATGTCATAGCCGCGGTAATGCAGGTCGTTGCCGCTGCGGCCGACGGTGCATAGCGCGGTATTGCCAGCCGGGGTGCCGCTCAGCGTGACGGACTTCTTGGCCTTCGGCAGTGCCTGGGTGTTCTCGCTCATCGCTTGCTCCTGCTCAATTTGCAACGCCAGTCACTCGTCATTGGCGGGCTGGGCGAACAACTCGTCCAGCTTGTTCTCGTAACGGTGGTAGTCGAGGAAGTCGTACAGCTCCGCGCGGGTCTGCATGATCGGAACCACCGATTTCTGCGTCCCCTCGCGGCGCACGGTTTCGTAGAACGTCTGCGCGCCCTTGTTCATGGCGCGATAGGCACCGCAGCAGTACAGGACGATGTCGACGCCGGCCGACTTCAATTCGTCGGTGGTGAACAACGGCGTCTGCCCGAACTCGGTGATGTTGGCCAGGATCGGCACCTTCACCGCGTCCTTGAACTGGCGGTACTGCTCCAGCGTGTAGATCGCCTCGGGGAAGATCATGTCGGCGCCGGCCTCCACGCACGCCACCGCGCGCTCGATCGCCGCTTCGATGCCCTCGACCGCGATCGCGTCGGTGCGGGCCATGATCACGAAGCTATGGTCGCTGCGCGCATCGGCCGCCGACTTGATGCGGTCGACCATCTCGTCCATGGGTACGATCGCCTTGCCCGGACGATGGCCGCAGCGCTTGGCCGCGACCTGGTCCTCGATGTGCATCGCCGCGGCTCCGGCCTTCGACAGCGAACGGACGGTGCGGGCGATGTTGAACGCGCCGCCCCAGCCGGTATCGACATCGACCAGCAACGGCAGGTCACAGACGTCGGTGATGCGGCGGATGTCGGTGAGCACGTCTTCCATCGTGCTGATGCCGAGGTCGGGCATGCCCAGCGAGTTCGCGGCAACGCCGCCGCCGGACAGGTAGATCGCCTTGAAGCCGGTGCGCTTCGCCATCAATGCGGCGTATGCCGTGATGGTGCCGACGACCTGCAAAGGATTTTCGACGGCGACGGCGGCGCGGAATTTCGCGCCTGGGGTTAGGTGATCAGTCATTCTTGTGTGTCCCGATAGCACGAGGCGACCAGCCGGTCGCCTCGATATTGCTTCAAAGCAGGTGCGCGACGCCGGCGCGCTCTTCCTCGAGCTCGGCCAGCGTCTTGTCCATCGCGGCGCGGCTGAATGCGTCGATCTCGAGGTCTTCGACGCGTTTGTACTCGCCGTTCCCGGTGATCACCGGCACGCCGTACATCACGCCTTCCGGGATGCCGTAGCTGCCGTCGGATGGCACGCCCATCGTCACCCATTTGCCGCTGCTGCCGAGCACCCATTCACGGATGTGGTCGATGGCGGCGTTGGCCGCCGACGCCGCCGACGACAGTCCGCGCGCTTCGATAATCGCGGCGCCGCGCTTGCCCACCTGCGGAATGAAGGTGTTCGCGTTCCAGTCGGCGTCGTTGATCTTGTCCTTCAGCGACTGGCCGTTGACGGTGGCAAAGCGGTAGTCGGGATACATGGTCGGGCTGTGGTTGCCCCACACGACCAGCTTCTCGATGCCGCCGACGGCGACGTCGGCCTTCGCGGCGAGCTGGCTCAGCGCGCGGTTGTGATCGAGGCGCAGCATCGCGGTGAAGTTCTTGGCCGGCAGATCCGGCGCCGATTTCATGGCGATGTAGGCGTTGGTGTTGGCCGGGTTGCCGACCACGAGCACCTTGACGTTGCGCGAGGCGACCTTGTTCAGCGCCGAGCCCTGCGCGGTGAAGATCTTGGCGTTTTCGAGCAGCAGATCCTTGCGCTCCATGCCCGGGCCGCGCGGACGCGCGCCGACAAGCAGGGCGATGTCGACGTCCTTGAACGCGACCTCGGCGTCATCGGTGCCGGTCATGCCAGCCAGCAGCGGGAAAGCACAGTCTTCGAGTTCCATCATCACGCCCTTGAGCGCCTTCTGGGCCTTCTCGTCAGGAATCTCCAGCAACTGCAAAATCACCGATTGGTCCCCGCCCAGCATTTCGCCCGAGGCGATGCGAAACAGCAGGGCATAACCGATCTTGCCGGCGGCGCCGGTGACGGCGACGCGGACGGGCTTTTTGCTCATGGGAAATCTCCGAAAAGGATGTTGCGAAACAGCCGCCAGGGGAGCCCCTGGCAACGGCTTTCCGCCGCTGGTGAAAACCCGCGATTTTACGCGTGAATGAGCGCGCTCGTCAATTTGTCTTATGTCTTA
>JBDSFV010000153.1:0-5563 GCA_039919355.1 Luteimonas sp.
CGTGGCCTGGTTACCCGATGGCGACCTGGTGCAGGAAAGCTATGTCAACCTGATTCCGACGGCGCAACACGGCACCCACGTCAACGGTTTGCGCACGGGCTTCACCGACGCGCTGCGTGAGTTCTGCGACTTCCGCAACCTGCTGCCGCGCGGGATCAAGCTGGCGCCGGAGGATGTCTGGGACCGGGTCGCATACGTGCTGTCGGTGAAGATGACCGATCCGCAGTTCAGCGGGCAGACCAAGGAACGCCTGTCCTCGCGCCAGGCCGCTGGCTTCGTCGAGGGCGCCGCGCACGATGCGTTCTCGCTGTGGCTGAACCAGCACACCGAATACGGCGAGAAGATCGCCCAGTTGGCGATCGAACGCGCCAGCGCGCGGCTGAAGACCGAAAAGCAGATCACCCGCAAGAAGGTGACGCAGGGCCCCGCCCTGCCCGGCAAGCTCGCCGACTGCATCTCGCAGGACCTGTCGCGCACCGAATTGTTCCTGGTCGAAGGCGACTCCGCCGGCGGCAGCGCACGACAGGCGCGCGACAAGGACTTCCAGGCGATCCTGCCGCTGCGCGGCAAGATCCTCAATACCTGGGAAGTGGCCTCGGGCAGCGTGCTGGCTTCGACCGAGGTGCATGACCTCGCGGTGGCGATCGGCTGCGATCCCGGCAAGGACGACATTTCGGGACTGCGCTACGGCAAGGTCATCATCCTCGCCGACGCCGATTCCGACGGCCTGCACATCGCCACGCTGCTGACCGCGCTGTTTCTCAAGCACTTTCCCGCACTGGTCGCGGCCGGCAACATCTTCGTCGCGATGCCGCCGCTGTTCCGCGTCGATGTCGGCAAGCAGGTGTTCTACGCGCTCGATGAGGAGGAGAAGCGTCTGCTGCTGGAGCGGATCGAGCGCGAGAAACTCCGTGGCGCGGTCAATGTCACCCGCTTCAAGGGCCTGGGCGAGATGAACCCGCAGCAGCTGCGCGAGTCCACCATCCATCCCGACACGCGCCGGCTGGTGCAGCTGACCGTCGACGACGACGACGGCACGCGCTCGCTGATGGATATGCTGCTGGCCAAGAAGCGCGCCGGAGATCGCAAGTCGTGGCTGGAGGCCAAGGGCGACCTGGCCACGCTGGAGGTCTGACGATGCCGCTTCCGGATCGCCACCTGGATCTGGGTTGCGGCGACATGCCACGCAATCCGTACGGGCGTGGTGAGCTGTGCGGGATCGATCTGCGCCAGCCTGCCGGCACGCCGGGGTTCGAGCACCGGAGCGCAAACCTGATCCTGGAACCGATTCCGTATCCGGACGACAGTTTCGGTTCGGTTTCGGCCTACGATTTTCTCGAACACGTGCCGCGCGTGTTTCCGAGCGCGGACGGACGCGACACGGTGTTCCCGTTCATCCGCCTGATGCAGGAGGTCTGGCGCGTGCTGGCGCCCGGCGGCCGCCTGTACGCGCTGACGCCGGCCTGGCCACACCCCGAGGCATTCGTCGATCCGACCCACGTCAACTTCATCACCGCCGACACCCACGGCTATTTCTGCGGAGAGCAGCCCACGGCGCGGATGTACGGCTTCAGCGGTCGTTTCGAGGTGATCCGCGTCGCCTGGGTCGAACGTGCCGATGCCTACAGCGCGGTCGGCGGTTCCAGCGAGAACCATCCGCCGATGAAACGGTTCGCCCGGCGCCTGCGCCGGTGGTCGCGCTGGCTGCGCGGCAAGCGTGCGCTCGCCTCGCCCGGATACCTGTTGTGGGAGCTGGAAGCGCGCAAGTGAATGTCCCGCAACTTCCCGCGGGCCGGTCGTTCGGCTCGTATCCGCGCGCGAGCGCGTGCGGGCGCCGATGCGTCAGCGGCGCAGGCCCGACTCCAGCAGTGCGCGGATCACCCGTTGCACCCCGATCGCCCTGCCCTCGTCGTATGCGCACGATGCCTCGTCCATGTAGATGCGCTGGCTGATCTCCAGCTGCACCGCGTCGATGCCGTTCGCCGGATCGCCGTAGTGCCGGGTGATGTAGCCGCCCTTGAAGCGGTCGTCCACCACCCAGTCGTAACGCGATTGCGCTGCGAGCACGGCCGACAATCCTTCCTGCAATGATGGCGAACAGCTGGCACCGCCGGCAGTGCCGAGGTTGAGGTCCGGCAGACGGCCTTCGAACAGGAACGGCAGCTCGCCCTTGATCGAGTGGCCTTCCCACAACACGACGCGGCCGTGTTGCGTGCGCAGGCGCTTCAGTTCGCCGGAAAGTGCAGCGTGGTACGGCCGCCAATACGTATCGACACGGGCGGCGATCTCGGCCGGCGCCGGTTGCTGGCCGTCGCGATACACCGGTTGGCCACTGAACTGCACGACCGGGCACAGGCCGGTGGTGTTCTGGCCCGGATACAGCGAGACATCGTCCGGCGGGCGGTTGAGGTCGACCACGTAGCGCGAATAGTCCGGCACCAGCACCGATGCGCCGAGCTCGCGTGCGAACGCATACAACCGCGCCACGTGCCAGTCGGTATCCGGCGCGGCGCGCGCCACCTCGACCATGCGTGCTGCGAGTTCATGGGGAATCCTGCTGCCGTCATGCGGCAGGCTGACCAGCAGGGGTGCGGTGCCGCGGTGGAGTTCAAAAATTCCCATGTCGCCAGTTTATGCCTCTCTCCCTTCTCCTTCCGTGAGAAGGTGCCAGAAGGGCAGATGAGGGAGCGCAGTATCCGATTTATGCCTCTTTCCCTTCTCCTTTCGGGAGAAGGTGCCCGAAGGGCGGATGAGGGAGCGCAGCATCCGATCGCGGCGAATCGTCGTTGCTGCAAGCTCGTTCCCTCATCCGGCGCTTCGCGCCACCTTCTCCCGGAGGGAGAAGGGAACAGAGCTGCTACCGCATCAGCACGATCTCCTCGGCGCTGGTTGGATGGATCGCGACGGTGTCGTCGAGATCGCGCTTGCGGATGCCGCGCTTCAGCGCCACGGCGAACCCCTGCAGCACCTCGTCCACGCCTTCGCCGAGCAGGTGGATGCCGACCACGCGCTCGTCCTCGCCGACGCAGACCAGCTTGAACAGGCTGCGCTGCGGCGAATCGGCGAGCGCATGCAGCATCGGCCGGAAGCCGGCGCGGTACACGCGCACCGCATCGCCGTGTTGCGCACGCGCCTCGGCCTCGGTCAGGCCGACCTTGCCGATCGGCGGATGCGAGAACACCACCGTGGCGATGTCGGCATAGTCGAGCGCGGCATCGGGCTGGCCGCCGAACAACCGGTCCATCAACCGCCGCGCCGCGGCGATCGCCACCGGCGTCAAAGCGATTTTCGAGCTTACGTCGCCGACCGCGTGGACGCCCGCGACATTGGTCCGCTGCAGGTCGTCGACGACGACATGGCCGCGTGGATCGAGCGCGACGCCGGCTGTCTCCAGGCCGATGCCGTCGCTGTTTGGTCGGCGTCCGGTGGCGAAGATCAGGGTGTCGAACGGTTCGGTGTCCGCGCCCGCGGCATCCCGCAGGATCACCGCGCCGCCGGCGTGCGCGCGCAGCGATTGCAGCGTGTAATCGAAGCGCGTGTGGATGCCGTGCTGGCGCTGGTCCTCGACCAGTTGCGCCGTGAGGTCGTCATCGAAACCGTCGAGCAGGCGCCGCCTGCGCACGAACAGCTCGACCCGGCTGCCGAGCGCCTGCAGCACGCCGCCGAGTTCGACCGCGATGTAGCCGCCACCGACGATGGCGACGCGACCGGGCGCCGAGCACAGGTTGAAGAAGCCGTCGGAATCGATGCCGAGCTCGGCGCCCGAAATCGCCGGTCGCACCGGACGGCCGCCGGTGGCGACCAGTATCTGCGGCGCGCGCAGGCGCACGCCGTCGCTGCATTCGACCATATCGGCCGACAGCAGCCGTCCGCGCTGCGGCAGCAACGCGATATTGGCCGCGTCGAGTCGCTGCTGGTAACTGGCGTGGATGTTGCCGATGTAGCGCTGGCGATGGGCGATGAACGCTTGCCAGTCGAGCGCAGGCGCCGTCTCCGGCAACGCGAAGCCAAGCTGCTGCGCCAAGGCGATCTTCTGTGCGAGGTCGGCGGCCAGCCACATCGCCTTCTTCGGCACGCAACCGACGTTGACGCAGGTGCCGCCGAGCGGGCCTTCGGCGAGCAAGGCCACGCGTGCCCCATGCGCAGCGGCGCGAAACGCCGCGGCAAGACCACCGGAACCCGCGCCGAGCACGATCAGGTCGAAGTCGCTGCCGCTCACAGGAGGCGCTCCACGCGATAGGGCGAAGGATCGATCATGGGCGTGCGACCGGTGACGAGGTCGGCGACGAGTTGTGCAGTGGCCGTGCTCATGCTGACGCCGAGCATGCCATGCCCGGTGGCCAGCCACAGATGTTGCTGTCCGGGCGCGCGACCGATGATCGGCAGGTCATCGAACGTCATCGGCCGCCAGCCGAACCATTCCTCGCGCCTGGCCGGACCGACCGGCTGCTGCAGGTATTCGCGCGCCCCGCGTTCGAGTGCATCCAGGCGACGACGGTTGAGCGTGGCGTCGTAGCCGGAGAACTCCATTGTGCTGCCAAGACGGAAACCGCTGTCCCAGGCGGTGACGCAGACGCTGCGTTCGTGCAGCACCAGCGGTCGCCGTGGCACCAAAACCGGACGCTCGTAGGTGATCGAATAGCCCTTGCCCGGCTGCATGGCCTTGCGCAGGACCGCGAGCGTCGGCGACAGCGCGCGCGCCAGCCGCGGCGACCACGCGCCGACCGCGAGCAGCACGTCACGGGCGCGATATCCGCCCTGCGCGCTGTCCACGCGCAGCGCATCGCCGTCGGCGGTGATGCCACGCACCTCGCAATGTTCGACGATCTGGCCGCCGGCTTCGCGCAGCGCACGCGCAAGCTCGGCGACAAAGCGGTCCGGCCGCAGGCTGGCATCGCCGGGAAAGCGCACCGCGCCGACCACGCCATCGCGCAGCGCCGGTTCCTGGCGCTGGTAGTCGGCGCCGTCGATGCGTTCGCAGGCAATGCCGAATCCGGCCAGCGCACGCAAGTCCTGGTCGAATTCCGCCAATGCTTCCGCACTGCGGAACACATGGTCGGTGCCGGACGCGGCGAATTCGCACTCCAGCCGATGGCGCGCGATCCATTCCGGCAACGCCTGTCGCGAGGCATCGAGGATCGCGGCCTTCGCCGCGGCCGCACGCAGCCAGTCGCGCCGGTTGCAGCGCGCCGCGAAGCGCAGCAGCCAGGCCCACAGCGCCGGATCGAATCCAGGTCGCACATACAGCGGGGCATCGGGCGTCAGCATCCAGCGCAGGGCGCGGCCGATGGTGCCCGGCGCGGCCAGCGGCATGGCGTGGCTCGGGTGATCGTGCCGCAGTTGCCGTGCGAGCTGCCGCAACCGGCCGTGCCCGCTTCGAGCACGCGCACCTGGCGTCCGGCCTGCTGCAGCGCGAGGCCGCAGGCCAGGCCGATCACGCCGCCACCGACGATGAGCACATCCGCTGGACTTTTTTTCATCGCAGCAAAAACTCCCCGCTGGATCGTCCTGAACGCCAGGCAAGCCCAACTGATACGCGGACCACGATCCAGAAAGCAAACGG
>JBDSFV010000154.1:0-4500 GCA_039919355.1 Luteimonas sp.
CTTCGGCCGCGTGAACCGGCCCGCCGGGCGGCCCGCCGGTGTTGTTGACCAGGACCTGCACCGGCTTGCCGGCAGCGAGCGCCTCGACCTGCGCGCGCAATGCGTCGGTCCGTGCGACGTCGGCCGCGATCCAGCCGTGCTGTTGCGCGCCTCCGCGGGGCAGGGCGGCGACGACTTCCTGCAATGCATCGGCGCGACGCGCGAGCACGGTGACGTCGGCGCCGAGCAGCGCGAGTTCATGCGCGGTGGCGCGGCCGATCCCTTCGGAACCGCCGCAGACCAGCGCGTGCTTGCCGGTGAGGTCGAGGTCCATCAGCTGCGCTCGCCGAGTGACTGGAACATTCGCGGCCGCAACGCCTCGTCGCTGTCGGCCTGCGGAGGTTGCACTTCCTCGAGATCGAAGCCACGGGCGAGCGCCTCGTCGGCGTCGAGTCCGTCGAAGGCGACGAATTCCGCGTCCATCAAGGCGGCGCGTGCCGTGTCCTCGCTGTCATACGCCAGCGTGTTGCCGTCACTGTCGAAGACCTCTGCGGTACCGGCGTCACGCACCCGCAGCCGCGCCCACACGATCGTGCGGCCGAGCGTGGCCAGCCACCATTGCCCGTCCATCTTCGTCATCGCGTCGTCATCCGGAAAATGTCGTGGCCCACAGCCACAGCAGGCCGGCCAGCGCCAGCCCGAGCAGGATCACCAGCAGCGCAATCCGCGCCGGCGTCGCGAGGCCGCTGAGCGATGGATCGTCCACTTCGCGATAGCCGCCGCGCAGCAACCAGCCGAGCGCGGAGGGCTTGAGGAATGCGCCTGCGCCGAGCCGCACGGCGATGCCCGGCTGGCGGTCGCGCACGTGCACCAGCGTCAGCGGCCAGAAGATGACGAATGCGGTCGCGCCGGCGATGGCGATCGCGACGAACAGCAGCGCAAAGAACAGGATCGTGTCCGGACTCACTGCTCAGAACTCCGCCTGTCCCGGCGCGCGCGGGTAGGGCAGCGCGTCGCGGATGTTGGACAGGCCGCAGACGTAGACCACCAGGCGCTCGAAACCGAGACCGAAGCCGGCGTGCGGTACGGTGCCGTAGCGGCGGAAATCGCGGTACCAGCCGTAATGCTCCAGATCGAGCCCGAACTGCGCCATGCGCGCATCGAGGACGTCCAGGCGCTCCTCGCGCTGGCTGCCGCCGATGATCTCGCCGATGCCGGGCGCCAGCACGTCCATCGCCGCGACGGTCTTGCCGTCGTCGTTGAGGCGCATGTAGAACGCCTTGATGTGCTCGGGGTAGTTGGTCACCACCACCGGGCGGCCGACGTGCTGCTCGGTCAGCCAGCGTTCGTGCTCGGTCTGCAGGTCCAGGCCCCATTCGACCGGGAAATCGAACTTCTGCCCGGAGCGCTGCAACAGGCCGATCGCATCGGTGTAGTCGATGCGCTCGAACGGCGCGTTGACGAACGCGTCCAGCCGCGTGATCGCATCCGGCTGCACGCGCTCGGCGATGAAGGACAGGTCGTCGCCGCGCTGGTCGAGCACCGCGCGGAACAGGTACTTTAGGAAGTCCTCGGCGACGCGCGCGTCCTCGGCGAGATCGGCGAACGCGATCTCGGGCTCCACCATCCAGAACTCGGCGAGGTGGCGCGAGGTGTTGCTGTTCTCCGCGCGAAAGGTTGGGCCGAAGGTGTAGACCTTGCTCAGCGCCAGGCAGTAAGCCTCGACATTGAGCTGGCCGGAGACGGTGAGGAAGGTTTCCTTGCCGAAGAAGTCGTGCGAGAAATCGACCGCGCCATCCTTGCCGCGCGGCAGGTTGGCCAGGTCCAGCGTCGAGACGCGGAACATCTGTCCCGCGCCCTCGGCGTCGGAGGTGGTGATGATCGGCGTGGCGATCCAGTAGTAGCCCTGCTCGTGGAAGTACCGGTGCACCGCCTGCGACAGGCAGTGGCGGATGCGGGTGACCGCGCCGAACAGGTTGGTGCGCGGGCGCAGGTGCGCGACCTCGCGCAGGAATTCCAGCGAATGCGCCTTGGGCTGGATCGGATAGGTTTCCGGATCCTCGACCCAGCCGACCACTTCGATCTTTTCCGCCTGGATTTCGTACGACTGGCCCTGGCCCTGCGACGGTGCCAGCGTGCCGGTGGCGATCACCGCGCAGCCGGCGGTCAGGTGCTTCACTTCGGACTCGTAATTGGGCAGCGTGGCGGGCGCGACCACCTGGATCGGCGCGAAGCAGGAACCGTCGCTGACGTTGACGAACGACAGCCCGGCCTTGGAATCGCGCCGGGTGCGCACCCAGCCACGGACCGTGACTTCGCCGCCGACCGGCAGCTTGCCCGCGAGCGCGTGTTCGACGCTGACCGTTGTCATGCCTTGAATCCCTGCCGTGTCGTGCCTCACATGAACGTCGCAGTTTACCGCGCCGCGAGAGACTCGCTGGCGATTTTTCGCAACGCGCCGCCGCGCGCTTGGGCATCCGGATGCGGGATAGGCAAAGTCAAGGGTCCCGCGCCACAGCGGGCGCTATAATAAAGCTCATGATCATCCTCGCTCCCGCTGCACTCGAACGCGTCCGCGGTTACCTCGCCGAGACGCCCGCTGCCCTCGGCCTGCGTTTCGGCGTCAAGCGCACCGGTTGCTCCGGGTGGGGTTACGCGGTCGACCTGGCCCGGAATCTGCGCGATGGCGACACCGTGTTCGAGCAGGACGGCGTCCGCATCCACGTCGATGCCGACAGCCTGGCGCTGGTCGACGGCACCCAGATCGACTTCCTCAAGAGCGGCCTGAACGAGCAGTTCGTGTTCCGCAATCCCAACGTCGCCGGCGAATGCGGCTGCGGCGAAAGTTTTACCACCGACACGGATCGCGCCGCCTGATCGTGGCTGTAGGGCGGGTCTCGACCCGCCATTGCGTGGCAAGTGGAAAACGACGGGTCAAGACCCGCCCTACCAACCTTCGGCACGGTGGCGTCGCTGTCCACGGCGTTAGACTCGGACATCGATCCGGGGAGATGCGCCGATGTTCCGTTCGTTGATGCTTGCCGTGGCCGCTGCCGCAGCCTTTTCCGCCGCGCCGGTGCGCGCGCAACCCGCAGACGCCGCCAAGGCCCTGAACCAGTTGTTTGCCGACGAATGGGAACGTGGACTGGTCGAATCCCCCGAGAACGCCAGCTACAACGGCGACCAGCGCTTCAACGACCGCTGGAGCGATAACAGCCTCGCGGCAATCGCGAAGCGCGAGGGTGAGGATCGCGCCGCACTCGACAAGCTGCATGCGATCGACCGTGCCGTGCTGTCGCCGGCCGACCAGCTCGACTACGACACCTTCGACTGGCAGCTGCAGCGCAGCATCGAGCGGCAGAAATTCCGCGAATACCTGCAGCCGGTCGGACACCAGGGCGGGGTGCAGACCGCCGACGGCATCGTCGAGGTGCTGCCGTTCGCCTCGACCCAGGACTACAGTGACTGGCTCAAGCGCATGGGCGTGGTGCCGACCGTGGTCGAGCAGTCGATCGCGCTGATGCGCGAGGGCGTCAAGGCCGGCGCCATGCCGCCGAAGGTGCTGATGCAGCGCGTGCCGGGACAGATCGCGGCGCAGGTCGTCGACGACTCCACGGAAAGCCCGTTCTACCGGCCATTCCTGAAATTCGCCGACGGCGTGCCGGTCGCGGATCGGCCGGCGCTGCAGGCCGAGGCAAAACGCGTCATCCAGGCGCGGATCGTGCCGGCGTATCGCCGGCTCGCGACCTATTTCAACGAGGAGTACCTGCCGAAGGCGCGCGATTCGATCGCCGCCGCCGACCTGCCGGACGGCAAGGCCTATTACGACTTCCTTGCCCGCTACTACACCACCACCGACCTGGCCGCGACGCAGATCCACCAGATCGGCCTGAAGGAAGTCGCGCGCATCCGTGCCGAGATGGTGAAGGTCAAGGACGAGACCGGCTTCAAGGGCTCGATGGCGGAGTTCTTCACCTACCTGCGCACGGATCCCAAGTTCTTCGAAAAGACGCCCGAGGCGCTGCTGCAGCGCTACCGGGCGACCGCCAAGCGCGTAGATCCCGAGCTGGTGAAGGTGTTTCGCACGATCCCGCGCCTGCCGTACGGCGTGCGCGCGATCCCCGACAACATCGCGCCCGACACCACGACGGCGTACTACCAGCCGGGCGCCGGCGACGGCAGCCGGCCCGGCTACTACTACGTCAACCTGTACAAGCCCGAGACGCGACCGACGTGGGAAATGATCCCGCTGACCCTGCACGAGTCCGTCCCCGGGCACCACTTCCAGTTCGCGCGCGCGCTGGAGCTGCCGGGCGCGCCCGAGTTCAGGCGGACCGCGTACTTCGTTGCGTACAGCGAAGGCTGGGGTCTTTACGCAGAGCGGCTTGGCTACGACATGGGCCTGTACAGCGATCCTTACGACCGCATGGGCCAGCTGGCGTACGACATGTGGCGCGCGGTGCGGCTGGTGGTCGACACCGGAATGCACAGCAAGGGCTGGAGCCGCGATCGCGCAATCAA
>JBDSFV010000155.1:0-8212 GCA_039919355.1 Luteimonas sp.
GAGGGGTGCGGCTCTGCGTCACCAGGCGAACGGCCGCCCCTCATCCGCCCTTCGGGCACCTTCTCCCCGCGCAGCGGGGAGAAGAAAAACCATTCCGCGCCGACTACCCGCGCGAGGCGAGCTGCGAGAGCCGCTGCACTGCGACCGATGCGGTCGGGTAGTCCAGGGTCTTCTGCGAGGCCAATTCGGCCAGCATCGACAGGGTGAAGCGCAGCGAAGCGTCGTCGCGTCCGAGCCAGTGGCGGACCTTGGCGTCGGCGTTGGCGCCGGGCATCGCCAGCACCTGCTGCACCAGCGCGCGCTGCTGCGCGGCGAGTTCGTCGCGCAACACGCTGCGGGCGATCGCGTGCCAGCGGCCATCGACCTTCAGCGCGTCGATCTGCGCAACCAGCCACGGCACGCTCAGCGCCTCGCCAAGGCGGAAGTGGACCTTGGCGACCTCGACCGGACGCAGCTTGCGCTCGCGCGCGAGCTCGATGATGTCGCAGCACGGTTCCAGGTACGGCAGCGCGGCCAGTTGCCCGCCGAGATCGGGCGGCACACCCCTGGCCTTCCAGTCGCGCAGGCTGGCTTCGTAGATCGGGCGTTGCGATGCGGGGAGGATGTTTTCGCCGGCGCGAATTTCCTTGAACCCGTCGTGGTAGCGATCGACCGCGGTGGCGATGTCCGGGATCGCGCCCGGACGCGACAGCAGCCAGCGGGTGAACGAACGCTGCAGCGACCAGATCACCTGCAGGGCATCGATCTGCACCGGCTCGGCGACCTTGCCGTCGAGCGCATCGATCTGGGTCCACAACGCGCGCGCGTCGAGCGTCTCGCGGGTGATGGTGAACGCCTTGGCGACCTCGCCCGGGGTGCGCCCGGTGTCTTCCTGCATGCGCAGCAGGAACGTGGCACCCATGCGGTTGATGGTGGAATTGGTCACCACGGTGGCGATGATCTCGCGCTTGAGGCGATGCTGTTCCATCGCTTTCGCGTATTTCTGCTGCAGCGGTTCCGGGAAGTAGCGGACCAGCTCCTTCGACAGGTACTGATCTTCCGGCACGTCGGAAGCGAGCAGCTGCTGGAACGCAACCAGCTTGGCATAAGACAGCAGCACCGACAGCTCGGGACGGGTCAGGCCCTGGCCGCGCGCCTTGCGCTCGGCGATTTCGGCATCGGTGGGCAGGAATTCGATCTGGCGGTCGAGCAGGCCCTGCGATTCCAGGGTACGGATGAAATGCAGCTTGGAACCCAGCCGGGTCGCGCTCATCCGCTCCATCAGGCTGATCGCCTGGTTCTGGCGGTAGTTGTCGTTGAGCACCAGCACCGCGACCTCGTCGGTCATCGACGCCAGCAACTTGTTGCGATCTTCCAGCTTGAGCTTCTTCTTCTGCACCTCGCCGTTGAGCATGATCTTGATGTTGACCTCGTGGTCGGAAGTATCCACGCCGGCGGAGTTGTCGATGAAGTCGGTGTTGAGCAGCACGCCGTGCTGCGCCGCCTCGATGCGGCCGAGCTGGGTCATGCCGAGGTTGCCGCCCTCGCCCACCACGCGGCAGCGCAGCTCGCGGCCGTCGACGCGCAGCGCGTTGTTGGCACGGTCGCCGACGTCGGTGTGCGACTCGCTGCCGGCCTTGACATAGGTACCGATGCCGCCGTTCCAGAGCAGGTCGACCGGTGCCTTCAGGATCGCGCTGATCAGTTCGGCCGGGCTCATCGCGGCGACGTCGGCATCGAGGCCGAGCGCGGCCTTGACCTGCGACGTCAGCGGGATCGACTTGGCCGAACGCGGGAACACGCCGCCGCCCTTGCTGATCAGCTTCTTGTCGTAGTCCTCCCAGGACGAGCGCGGCAGTTTGAACATGCGGCTGCGTTCCTTGAACGAGACCGCCACGTCCGGATCCGGATCCAGGAAGACGTGGCGATGGTCGAACGCCGCCAGCAGGCGGATGTGCTTCGACAGCAGCATGCCGTTGCCGAACACGTCGCCGGACATGTCGCCGATGCCGACGACGGTGAAGTCCTGCTTCTGGCTGTCGCGGCCCATGGCGCGGAAGTGGCGCTGGACCGATTCCCACGCGCCCTTGGCGGTGATGCCCATGGCCTTGTGGTCGTAGCCGACCGAACCGCCGGACGCGAATGCGTCGTCGAGCCAGTAGCCATGCGCGCGGGCGATCTCGTTGGCGATGTCGGAGAAGGTCGCGGTGCCCTTGTCGGCGGCGACGACGAGGTACGGATCGTCGCCGTCATGGCGCACCACGTCCTGCGGATGCACGACCTTGCCGTCGACCAGGTTGTCGGTGAGGTCGAGCAGGCCATTGATGAAGCGTTTGTAGCAGGCCACGCCCTCGGCGAACCACGCATCGCGGTCGAGCGCCGGGCTCGGCAGCTGCTTGCAGAAGAAACCACACTTCGAGCCGACCGGGACGATCACGGTGTTCTTCACCATCTGCGCCTTGACCAGGCCCAGCACCTCGGTGCGGAAGTCCTCGCGGCGGTCGGACCAGCGCAGGCCGCCGCGCGCGACCGGACCGAAGCGCAGGTGCACGCCCTCCACGCGCGGGCCGTAGACGAAGATCTCGCGGTACGGGCGCGGCTTCGGCAGGTCGGGCACGTGCGCGGAGTCGAGCTTGAAGCTGACGTAGTCGGTCGGGCCGCCGTCGGCGCGCAGGCCGCCTTTGCGCACCATGTAGTAGCTGGTGCGCAGGGTCGCATCGATGGTGCCGATGAAGCTGCGCAGGATGCGGTCCTCGTCGAGGCTGGAGACGCGGTCCATCAGCCCGAGCAGGGCCGCGCGCGTCGACTCGACCTGT
The DNA here is from genome assembly GCA_039919355.1 of Luteimonas sp. Taxonomy (GTDB): domain Bacteria; phylum Pseudomonadota; class Gammaproteobacteria; order Xanthomonadales; family Xanthomonadaceae; genus Cognatiluteimonas. The sequence goes on from JBDSFV010000155.1 coordinate 2,796, forward strand.
CGTTCGCGCGAACCATCGCGTGCATCGACCACGGCCTGCAGCGTCGACAAGGTCGCCGCGTCGCCCGCGGCGAGCGCCTCGAACTGCCGTGACAGGGCCTGCTTGCCCTGCTTGATGCCGGGCTTGCTCTCGCTGCCGGTACTCGGGTCGAAGCGCGCCTCGAACAATTCCACCAGCAGGCGTGCCAGCAGCGGATAGTGGCTGAACGTCGCCTCGACATAGGTTTGCGAAAACGGCACGCCGACCTGCTGCAGGTACTTGCTGTAGGCGCGCAGCATCGCAACCTGGCGCCACGACAGGCCGGCGCCGAGGATCAGGCGGTTGAAGCCGTCGTTTTCCGCCAGCCCACGCCACAATTGCGCGAAGGCCTCCTCGAAATTCTCGTCGAGGCTGTCGACGTCGAGGTCCGCCCGCGTCGCTTCGACCTCGAAGTCCTGGATATAGGCGACTTCGTCGCCAAGCTCGATACGGTAGGGATGCTCGGTGATCACCCGCAGTCCCATGTTCTCCATCATCGGCAGCGCATCGGACAGCGGGATGTCGTCGCCGAGGCGATAGAACTTCAGGCGCAGGCCAGCATCGCCGCGGCGCGAGCGATACAGGCTGATGCGCAGGTCGTCGGGGCCCGACAACGACGCCAGGCAGTCCACGTCGGCCGCGGCGATCGCCGGCGTGACCTGCTCGATGTAGCCGGCCGGCAGCGCGCGGCCGTAGCGGTTGGCCAGCTTGAGCCCTTGTTCCTCGCCGTGCCTGGCGAGCAACTGTTCGCGCAGATCGTCCTGCCAGTTGCGCACGATCTCCGCGAGCCTGGCCTCCAGCGCGGCGATGTCGACCTCGACCGCCTCGCCGCTCTTGGGCCGGATGATGATGTGCAGCTGCGCCAGCGGCGACTCGCCAACCTGCACGTTGGTGTCGACAGTCTCGCCGTTCAGTGCGCGCTTGAGCATCTTCTCGATGCGGCGCCTGACCTCGGTGTTGAATCGGTCGCGGGGAATGTAGACCAGTGCCGAGAAGAAGCGGCCGTAGCGGTCGCGGCGCAGGAACAGCTTGCTGCGCACGCGCTCCTGCAATCCGAGGATGCCGGTGCTGGTGCGCAGCAATTCCTCCTCGTTGGACTGGAACAACTCGTCGCGCGGCAGCATCTCCAGGATGTGGCGCAGCGCCTTGCCGCTGTGTCCGGTCGGGGCGAGACCGGACTTCTGCATGACGTGATCGTGTCGTTGGCGCACCAGGGGGATTTCCCAGGGACGCCGGTTGTAGGCACTCGACGTGTACAGGCCGAGGAAACGCTGCTCCGCGACCGGCCTGCCCTTGGCATCGAACTCGAGCACTCCGATGTAGTCCATGTAGCCCGGGCGGTGCACGGTGGCACGGGCGTTGGTCTTGGTCAGGATCAGCGCATCGACCGAACCCGACTGCAGCATGTAGTGCGCCGCCAGCGACTTCAGCGGCCGCGGTTTGCCGGCGCCCTTGCCGCGCAGCAGGCCGAGGCCGGAATGCCCGATCGGGCACAGCAATTCGTCGCCGGTCTTCCTGTCGACCTCGTATTCGCGGTAGCCGAAGAAGGTGAAATGCTCATTCGCCGCCCAGCGCAGGAACTCCTGTGCCTCGGAGCGACCGGAATCGGACACCGGCATCTGGCGCGTGGCGAGGTCGTCGGCGACCTCCAGCATCTTCGCGCGCATCGCGTCCCAGTCGGCCACGATCGCGCGCACGTCGTCGAGCACGGCATGCATCGCGCGCTCGATGCCCGGCATCGCCTCGGCCGGCTGGCGGTCGACCTCCAGGTGCATCAGCGACTCGCCCTTGCCTTGGTTGAGCGTGCCATCGCCGACCGCCTGCAGCTTGCCGGCCTTGTCGCGCTTGAACTTGACCACCGGGTGCCCGAGCACGTGCACACCGATGCCTTGCTCGGCCAGCGCCATCGTCACCGAATCGACCAGGAACGGCATGTCGTCGTTGACGATCTGCACCACCGTGTGCGGCGATTCCCAACCGTGCTGCTTGAGGCTGGCGTTGAACACGCGCACCTCGGCCTTGCCCGGCTTGCGTGCGCGGGCGAGGTCGAGGAAGTCGTTGGCCAGCGCCGCCCATGCGTCCGGACCGTGCAGCACGAATTCCTCCGCGGTCATGCGCCGGTAGAACGCCTTGGCGAAGGCTTCGGCCTGCGCCTGCTGGGCCTTGGGCACGCGCTTGCGCAGCGCAGCGATCACGCTGTCAAGGGGCATCGGATCGAGGGACACAACATCGCTGTCGCCGGCGACGACTCGGGAGGACTTGGTCTTGGCGCTCATGGAAGGGCTCGGTCCATTGCGGATAAAGAGAGGCCCGCGCATCGCGCGGGCCGTTGGGTCAGCGCAGCCCGGTCTCGTGGCGGGCGATCACCAGCCGCTGGATCTCGCTGGTGCCCTCGTAGATCTCGGTGATCTTGGCATCGCGGAAATAACGCTCCAGCGGCATTTCCTTGGAATAACCCATGCCGCCGTGGATCTGCACCGCCTGGTGGGTGATCCACATCGCCGCCTCGGACGCGGTGAGCTTGGCGACCGCGGCCTCGGTGGTGAAGCGCTGGCCCTGGCCCTTGAGCCACGCCGCGCGCAGCGTCAGCAGCAGCGAGGCGTCGAGCTTGCACTTCATGTCGGCGATCTTGGCCTGGGTCATCTGGAACGCGCCGATCGGCTGCCCGAAGGCCTTGCGCTCGCGCACGTATTCCAGCGTCGCCTCGTAGGCGGCGCGGGCGAGCCCGATCGCCTGCGAGGCGATGCCGATGCGGCCGGCATCGAGCACGCCCATCGCGATCTTGAAGCCGTGGCCCTCGTCGCCGAGGACTTCATCGGCCTGCGCAACGTAGTCGGCGAACTCGATCTCGCAGGTCGCCGAAGCACGGATGCCGAGCTTGGGTTCGGTCTTGCCGCGATGGAATCCCGCGCGCGTGGCGTCGACCAGGAATGCGGTGATGCCGCGCGCGCCCTTGTCGGGCTCGGTCATCGCGAACAACACGATGTACTTGGCGACCGGACCGGAAGTGATCCAGCTCTTCTTGCCGTTGACGACGAAGCTGCCGTCGGCCTGTTTCACGGCGCGGCAACGCATCGCGGTGGCATCGGAGCCGGACTGCGGCTCGGTCAGCGCGAAGGCGCCGATCTCCTTGCCCTCGGCGATCGCGCGCACGTATTTCTGTTTCTGCGCCTCGGTGCCATGGGTGAGGATGCCGTTGCAGAACAGCGAATTGTTGACCGACATGATGGTCGAATGCGCAGCGTCGCCGGCGGCGATCTCGATCATCGCCAGCACGTAGGAGACCGGGTCCATGCCGGCACCGCCGTATTCGGCCGGCACCTCGATGCCCATCAACCCGTTCTCGCCGAGCAGGCGGATGTTGTCGAGCGGGAACTCGCCGCTCTTGTCGAAGCCCCCCGCGCTCGGCGCGATCTTCTCCCGCGCGATCCGTCGCGCCACGTCTTGGATCAGCAACTGCTCTTCGGTGAAACGGAAATCCACGCCGGCACCTCGGGCTCAACGGACAAGAAACGCGATTGTAGCCGCGCACCGCGGATAACCCCACCTGGCGACGGCGTGCTTGACCGCGCGGCGCTGGCGACGGACACTTATCTTTGAATCGCGATGGAAAGATATTATGGATCTGGAAGGCTGGTCCAACCGGCTCAGGGTGTTTGCCGACGCCACGCGCGTGCGCCTGCTCAGCCTGCTCGAGGGCGAGGAGCTGACCGTGGCCGAGTTGTCCGCGATCACGCAGCTGGCGCAGCCGCGCGTTTCCACCCATCTGGCCAAATTGAAGGAAGCCGGTCTGGTACGCGATCGCCGCGCCGGCGTATCGGCCTATTACCGTTTCGACGAGGCTGCGCTGGATCCGGCGCAGCGCGCGCTGTGGCATTCGATCAGCAGCGGCAGCGACGATCCCTTGCTGCGCCAGGATGCCGAACGCGTAGCGGTGGTTCTGGCGATGCGCGCCGCCGACCAGAACTGGGCCGACTCGGTGGCCGGCGACATGGAACGCCACTACTCCCCGGGTCGTACATGGGAGGCGCTGGCGCGTACCGCGCTGCCTTTGCTCAAGCCCGGCGACGTGCTGGACATCGCTTCCGGCGACGGGGTGCTGGCCGAACTGCTGGCGCCGCATTCGCACCGCTATGTCTGCGTCGACACCAGCGCACGCGTGGTCGCGGCCGCGGCCGAACGCCTGCGCCGCTTCGCGAACGTGGAAGTGCGCGAGGGCGACATGCATGCACTGCCCTTCGCCGACGGCAACTTCGACCTGGTGGTGCTGATGCATGCGTTGACCTACGCCGTCAAACCGGCGCAGGCAGTGGCCGAGGCGGCGCGCGTGCTCAAGCGCGGTGGCCGGCTGCTGCTCAGCAGCCTGGCCAAGCACGAGCATCGCGCGGTGGTCGCGGCCTACGGCCACGTCAACCTCGGCTTCGGCGAGAAGGAACTGCGTCGCTTCGCCGACAGGGCCGGCCTGAAGGTCGTCGGCTGCGAAACGGTCACACGCGAGAAGCGTCCACCGCACTTCGAGGTGATCTCGCTGCTCGGAGTGAAGTTATGAAACGGCTTCCCTGGCTGCAACCGGATCGTGTCGCAAGGCTCGAAGCCGCGCTCGCCGAACGCATCCTCGTCATCGACGGCGCGATGGGCACCATGATCCAGCGTCACGATCTGCAGGAGGCCGACTACCGTGGCGAACGCTTCGCGCCGGGCTACGACGCGCTGTTCGCGGACGGCGGCCACACGCACGGCCCCGGCTGCGCGGCATATGACCAGAAAGGCAACAACGACCTGCTGACGCTGACCCGTCCCGACATCATCCGCGGCATCCACGACGCCTACCTCGCAGCCGGCGCCGATCTGGTCGAAACCAACACCTTCAACTCGACCGCGATCTCGCTGGCCGACTACCGGCTGCAGCACCTGGTGCGAGAATTGAACCTCGAAGGCGCAAAGCTGGCGCGAGCCGCGTGCGATGCAGCCGAGGTGAAGGATCCATCGAAGCCGCGTTTCGTGATCGGTGTGCTCGGCCCGACCAGCCGCACCGCGTCGCTGAGTCCGGACGTGAACCAGCCCGGCTTCCGCGCGATCTCGTTCGACGAGCTCGCCGCGGCCTATCGCGAAGCGACGTCAGGCCTGATCGACGGCGGCGCCGACGTGATCATGGTCGAGACCATCTTCGACACGCTCAATGCCAAGGCGGCGCTGTTCGCCATCGACGACGAGTTCGACACGCGCGGTGCCCGCTTGCCGGTGATGATCTCCGGCACGATCACCGATGCCTCCGGGCGCACGCTGTCCGGGCAGACCGCCGAGGCGTTCTGGTATTCGCTGCGCCACGCGCAGCCGCTGTCGATCGGCCTGAATTGCGCTCTCGGCGCGAAAGACCTGCGTGCGCACATCGACATCCT
>JBDSFV010000156.1:0-7699 GCA_039919355.1 Luteimonas sp.
GAGAGGGACTCAAGACGAGAAAGAGAAATGCTGAAGATCGACAATCTCCACGTCCGCGTCGCCGGCCGTGAAATCCTCAAGGGCCTTTCGCTGGACGTGAAGCCCGGCGAAGTGCACGCGATCATGGGCCCGAACGGCGCCGGCAAGTCGACGCTGGGCAACGTGCTTGCGGGCCGCGACGGCTACGAGATCACCGACGGCTCGGTGACCTTCGAGGGACGCAACCTGCTCGACCGCGAACCGGAACAGCGCGCATCCGACGGCATCTTCCTCGCGTTCCAGTACCCGGTCGAGATCCCGGGCGTGAACAACACCTACTTCCTGCGTTCGGCGCTCAATGCGCAGCGCAAGGCGCGCGGCGAGCCGGAACTGGACTCGATGCAGTTCCTCAAGCGGGTGCGCGAGAAGCTGGCGGTGCTGCACCTTGACGACACGCTGCTGCAGCGCGGCGTCAACGAGGGTTTCAGCGGCGGCGAGAAGAAGCGCAACGAGATCTTCCAGCTCGCGGTGCTGGAGCCGAAGCTGGCGATCCTCGACGAGACCGATTCCGGTCTCGACATCGATGCGCTCAAGAATGTCGCCGAAGGCGTCAATGCACTGCACTCGCCGGAACGCGCCTTCCTCGTGATCACCCATTACCAGCGCCTGCTCGATTACATCCGTCCGGACGTGGTGCACGTGCTGGCCGACGGCCGCATCGTCGAAAGCGGCGGTCCGGAACTCGCGCTGGAACTCGAAGCGCACGGCTATGCCTGGGTCAAGGACCGCGTTGCACCGGAGGCGACGGCCTGATGAGCGCCCTGCTCGACTCGCTCGCGGCCAATTTCGACGGTGACGCCTCGCGGCGCACCGCACTCGACGCCGCATTGCATGGCGGCCTGCCAGGCCCGCGCAGCGAGGCGTGGAAGTACACGCCGCTGCGGGCGCTGGAGCGGCGGACTTTCGCGCCAGCGCCAGGAGCGGTCGCGAATTTCGACCCGGCTGTGCTGGCCGCCATTCCGATACCGCGGCTGGTGTTCGTCAACGGGCGTTTCGATGCGCGCCATTCGGACACGACTGCCCTGCCCGCCGGCGTCGAATTGCGCCCACTGTCGCAGGCGCTGGCCAGCGACGATCCGCGCGCCACCCGTTTCCTGGAACGTCGCTTCGAACGCCCTGACGAAGTGTTCGCCCGGCTCAATGCCGTACTGGCCGATGACGGCGCGATCCTGCGGGTCGAAAAAGGTGTCCCTGTCGCCACACCGCTGCACCTGGTCTTCATCGGCGTGCCGGCGGCGTCGGATGCCGCATGGCATTCGCGCCACCTGATCGAATTGCGCGCAGGCGCCAGCCTGACCTTGGTCGAACACCACATCAACGCCGGCGAACACGCACACCTCGGCAACACGCTGGCGCACGTCCATCTCGCCGCCGATTCGAATCTCCTCCATGCACGCATCCAGGACGAGTCCACCCGTGCCACGCTGCTGGCACGCACCGATGCGGTGCTGGCGCGTGGGGCGCGCTACCAGCGCATCGACCTCGAACTCGGCGGTGCGCTGTCGCGGCATGAACTCAACGTGCGGCTGGAAGGCGAAGGCGCGCGACTGACCGCCAACGGCGTGTTGCTGGCAACCGGAAGACGCCATCTCGATACCCGCATCGGCATCGAGCACATCGCCCGCGACACCGCCTGCGACCTGCTCTGGCGCGGGCTGGGCGCCGGCCGCGGCCGCGCCGTGTTCCATGGCGGCATCGTCATCCGCGCCGGGGCCGACGGCAGTGACGCCAACCTCTCGAACAAGAACCTGCTGCTTGGTGACAACGCCGAGATCGACACCCAGCCGGTGCTGGAGATCCATGCCGACGAGGTCAAGGCCGCGCACGGTGCCACCGTCGGCCAGCTCGATCCCACCGCGATGTTCTACCTGCGCTCGCGCGGCCTGCCCGAGTCCGATGCACGCCACCTGCTGACCACGGCGTTCTGTCGCGAGGTGGCGAATACCGTCGACGCGGGTTCCCTGCGCGAAACGCTGACCCATGCGCTGGACCGCGCGCTTGCGACGCTGGAAAACACATGAACGCGCTGCAGGCCGTGGTTTCAGTCGATTGGGCGCGAGTGCGCGGCGATTTCCCGCTGCTGGCCCGCGAGGTCAACGGCAAGCCGCTGGTCTACTTCGACTCGGCCAATACCGGGCAAAAGCCGGCGGTGGTGATCGACGCGGTGGATGATTTCTACCGCCATCACAACGCCAATGTCAGTCGCGCCGTCCACACGCTCGGCAGCGAGGCCACCGATGCCTATGAAGCGGCACGCGGCAAGCTTGCGCGCCATCTCAACGTGCGCAACGACGATCTGGTGCTGTGCAGCGGCACCACGTTCGCCATCAACCTCGTCGCGTATTCGTGGGCGCTGCCACGCCTGACGCCAGGAGACGCGATCCTGCTGACGCGGATGGAGCACCACGCCAATATCGTGCCGTGGCAGCTCGTCGCCGAGCGCACGGGTGCGACCATCAAGGTCGCGGAGATCACGCCAGACGGCGCGCTCGATCTCGATGCGCTGCATGCGGCGATGACCCCGGAGGTAAAGCTGCTCGGCGTCACGCATGTGTCCAACGTGCTCGGCACCATCAACCCGGTGCGCGAGATCTGCCGCGAGGCACGCCGGCGTGGCATTGCGACCGTGGTCGACGGCTCGCAGGCCCTGCCGCATATGGCGGTCGACATCCCGGCGATCGGCTGCGACTTCTACGCGTTGACTGGCCACAAGATGTGCGGTCCGACCGGCACCGGTGCACTGTGGGCGCGCAGGGAGCACCTCGCCGCGATGCCGCCGTTCCTGGGCGGCGGCGAGATGATCAAGGAAGTGCGTTTCGAGGGCACCGTGTACAACGATCCGCCGCACCGTTTCGAGGCCGGCACGCCGAACATCGCCGGGCATATCGGCCTCGGCGCGGCGGTCGATTACCTGGATGCGCTCGGCATGGTCAACGTCGCCGCGCGCGAAGCCGAATTGCTGGCGCACCTGACCGGGGAGATGCGCAAGGTTGACGGCCTGCGCATCATCGGCAATGCGCCCGACAAGGCCGCCGTGGTCAGCTTCCTGATCGATGGCGCGCACGCCCACGACCTCGCCACCCTGCTCGACCTCGAAGGTGTGGCGGTGCGCTCCGGCCACCACTGCGCGCACCCGCTGATGCAGTTCTTCGGCGTGCCGGCGACCTGCCGCGCTTCGCTGGCGTTCTACAACACGCACGCAGAAATCGAGGGCTTCATCGCGGCCCTGCAGAAGGTACGCCGGCTGCTCGGCTAGACTTGCGGCATTTCATCCCGGGACCGCTCCGATGTCCGAAGAACTTGCCGCGCTGTGGCAATCCGAGCCCTGCCTGCGTTACCTGCCGGCATGACCCACCCGCCGGAACTGCGTTTCCGCAACGCCACCGCCGTGGATGTCGAAGCGGTCGTGGCGCTGGTCGAATCCGCCTACCGCGGTGACGCGAGCAAGCAGGGCTGGACCACCGAAGCCGACCTGCTCGACGGCCGCCGCACCGGTCCGGACGATGTCATCGCCTGCATCGTGCGTCCGCGCAGTTGTCTTCTTCTGGCCGAGCACGATGACGCGCTGCTGGCCTGCGCGCACATCGCCGAAGAGGAAAACACCGGCTATTTCGGCATGTTCTCGGTCCGCCCGAACCTGCAGGGCGGCGGCATCGGCAAGGCGGTGCTCGACGAAGCCGAGCGCATCGTCCGCGAAGAATGGAAGTTGCCGGCGATGCGCATGACCGTGATCGACCTGCGCGACGAACTGATCGCGTTCTACGAACGCCGCGGCTATCGCCGCACGGGCATCAAGAAACCGTTCCCGTACGGCGACGCGCGCTTCGGCCTGCCCAAGCGCGACGACCTGCGCTTCGAAGTACTGGAGAAGACGTGGTGACCGGCTGGATCCGCGTCTGCGCAACCTCGGAAATCCTGCCGGGCGAATCGAAGGTCGTCTGGGACGGCGACACGCCGATCCTGGTGCTCAACTACGACGGCGATTTCTATGCGCTGGAAGACCGTTGCAGCCACGAGGATTTCGAGCTGTCCGCCGGCGCGTTCGACGCCGAGGAAGCGACGATCGAATGCGTGCTGCATGGATCGAAGTTCGATGTCCGCGACGGCCGCGCCCTGAGCGCGCCCGCCTACGCACCGGTGGTGAAATTCCCGACCAAGGTGGAGGACGACGCGATCTGGACCCGTGACGACCGTGGCTGAGCGGCTGCCTTCCAATTGCATTTGCGAATGATTCTTATTAGTGTTGTTGATGAGGCGGCCCGTGCGCCGCGCCACGACAACCTGCCGGGGATTCGCAATGCGCCAACCTCTCCTGTCCGTGGCCCCATTGGCGGCGGCCCTGCTCGTCTGCCTCGCCCTGCCTGCTCGGGCCGAAACCTCTGCCAGCGCCGATACCGCCGCCGAATCCTCCGACAGCGAGAACCTGCCCACCAAACTCGACCGCCTGACCGTGGTCGGCAGCCGTGAGCGCGCGCTTGAGTCGGGCGGCTCGGCCGCCTACCTCGACGCCGAGGCATTGGCGAAGTTCGACTACCGTGACATCCAGCGCGTGCTGCGCCAGGTTCCGGGCGTGTACGCGATCGACGAGGAAGGCTACGGCCTGCGTCCGAACATCGGCATCCGCGGTTCGGGCACCGACCGCAACAGCCGCATCACGGTGATGGAGGACGGCGTGCTGATCGCGCCGGCGGCGTACTCCGCACCGGCCGCGTACTATTTCCCGACCACCTCGCGGATCAACGCGATCGAGATACGCAAGGGATCCTCGGCGATCAAGTCCGGCCCGCGCACCACCGGCGGCGCGATCAACCTGATCTCCACGCCGATCCCGCAGGAACCCTCCGGCCTGATCGACTTCGCCTTCGGCAAGGACCAGACCCTGCTCACCCACGCCTGGGTCGGCGGCAGCGGCGAGCGCACCGGCTGGCTGCTCGAAACCGCGCAGCAGCAGACCGACGGCTTCAAGCGCCTGGATACCGGCGGCGACACCGGCTACACGCTCGAGGACTACCTGGCCAAGTTCCGCGTCACCTCCGATCCGAACGCGACTCTGTACCAGCAGTTCGATTTCAAGCTCGGCAAGACCGGGCAGGACAGCGACGAGACCTACCTGGGCCTGACCGACGCCGACTTCGCCGCCGCGCCCAACCGTCGCTACGCCGGCTCGCAGCTGGACAACCTCGTCACCGACCACGAGCAGGTCGAGATCCGCCACCGCATCGAGTTCAGTGACGCCGTCGACCTGACCACGGTCGCCTACCGCAACGATTTCGAACGCGCCTGGTACAAGCTCAACGACGTCCAGGGCCTCAGCCTTTCGGCCATCCTCGCCGACCCGACGACCTACGTCGCGCAGTACGGCTGGATCACCGGCGCCGGCAGCCCGGACAACGCCCTGCGCGTGCGCAACAACAACCGCAGCTACTACGCCCAGGGCGTGCAGTCGGTGCTGGCCTGGACGCTGCAGGCCGGCGGCGCCGAGCACCAGCTCGAGTTCGGCCTGCGCTGGCACGAGGACGAGGAAGACCGCTTCCAGGACGACGACCGCTACCGTATGGAGAATGGCCGCCTGCTCCTGACCAGCGACGGCTTGCCCGGCACCCAGGACAGCCGCGTCGGCCAGGCCGAGGCGTTGTCGTTCTACGTCCAGGACGAGATCCGCGCCGGCAACTGGATCGTCACCCCCGGCTTCCGTTATGAACACATCGACCTGACGCGAACCGATTACGTGCGTGCGCCCGACGGCCGCAGTCAGGCGCCGACGCGCGTGCACCAATCGTCGGTGTCCGAGTTCATCCCCGGCATCGGGGTTACCTATCTGGTATCCCACGCCCTGAACGTCTTCGCCAGCACCCACCGCGGCTTCAATCCGCCTGCTCCGGGCTCCGATACCGACCCCGAGGAGAGCGTGAACCTCGAAGCCGGCCTGCGCTGGAACGCCGGCGACCTGCGCACCGAGCTGGTCGGCTTCTGGAACGACTACGCCAACCTGGTCGGCACCTGCACCGCTTCCACCGGCGGCAACTGCGACATCGGCGCGCAGTTCGACGGCGGCGAGGCGCGCGTGCGCGGCATCGAAGCCAGCCTCGGCTACGACTTCGGTCGCGCCAACGGCTGGACCCTGGGCGTGCCGGTCAGCCTGGGCTACACCTGGACCCAGGCCGAGTTCCGCAACAGCTTCCAGAGCGACTTCGAGGAGTGGGGCGCGGTCGAGGCCGGCGACGGGCTGCCCTACCTGCCTGAGCAGGCGCTCAACGTCCAGGTCGGCCTGGAGGGCGAGCGCTGGCGCCTCGCGCTCGGCGGCAACTACATCGACGACATGCGCACCGTCGCCGGCCAGGGCCACGCGCCGGCCGCAGAGCGCACCGGGTCGGCATTCGTGATCGACCTGGCCGCCAGTTACCGGTTGAACGCGCAGGTCGAGTTGTTCGCCCGGGTCGAGAACCTCAGCGACGAGGTCTGGATCGCCTCGCGCCGTCCTGCCGGCGCCCGCCCGGGCGCGCCGCGCACCAGTTACGTCGGGATGCGTGTCGGGTTCTGAGCCTCGCCGTCGGCAGAACGGAGAGATCACTGCCGGTGTGGACGACAGCCCGCCAGCGAACTCTCTTCATTCCACAACACATCGTGATCGGGATGCTGCTGCCCGGCCTGTCCGGGCTGTGGATGTGGGCACGCGGCCGCAGTGCGAAGCAGATGATGTTGAGGTGGCGGTTGGGGTGCTTGCGGCAGTGCTATTGCCGGCGTTGCTGTAGACGGATCACCAGCACTTCACCGGCACCGTCGAGCACATGCCGCAGGCGCGTACCATGCGCGGCCAGCAAGGCGGTGTCGGCGGCCGCGAGGTCGGGCAGTCCGGAATCGTCGGCAAATCGCGCCTGCCCGGCCATCAGGTGCACGCCCCAGATGCTTTCGGGCTCGGCGAAGATCACCATCGGTCCGACCAGCGGGCGATGCCAGAGCTGCGCCTCGATTGCGTCGCGACGCCACATCAGGTTGAAGTCCTGGGTCGGGCCATCGAGCAGTTCGCCGGTGACACCGCGCTCGCCGGCGAAACGGATGCGCTGGTGCGGCGGCTGCAGCTCGTGCGTCTCGCCATCGTCGAAGCGCAGGCGCAGGCCGTTGCCGGACAGCAGCACCAGCTCGCGCTCGACTCCGGGGAAGGGCGAGAACGGCGCGCCCTGCTCGATCTCGGCGATCGACAACCGCCAGTCCCAGTCGCCCGGCCCTGGCGAGCGCGCGATTTCCCGCGTCCAGCCGAACCCGTTCTTCCAGCGTTCGCGCCGGTAGGTATTGGCGGGAATCACCCGCGAATGCTCGTGTCCGTCGTTCATGCGCGCAGTGTAGAGCGGAGTTCTGCTCCACTGCGGCACTCCGTGGGAAGGCGCAGCAGAACAGCGCTCGGCTCTACGCCATCAGGCCGGGCACGGGCGCTGCAAAAAGAAGCCGCCCGCCTCGCGCATCCAGCGCGGGGCGGGCGGCATTTACGTCCCTGTACTGGCGTCCTGCCGGTTCCGGTGGGGCATCCTGCCCCTGACTGCGGACCGCACCTCCGTGCGCGGTCCGCGGTGGTGATGGCTCAGCGCCTGGCGATGGGCTTGGCCGGCTGGCGTGCAGGCACTGCGCTGCCGCCGAGCACGATGCGATCGCGGTTCTTTTCCAC
>JBDSFV010000157.1:0-9429 GCA_039919355.1 Luteimonas sp.
CGCTTGGCGACGAAGTAGTCGCGCGGCGGCCAGATCAGCGCGGGCACGATCGCGGCGGCGAGCTGCACCGATGCGTCGACTTCTGCCGCGAGCGGTCGCGCCTCCAGCAGCGCCGTCAGCACGGTGATGTCGTCGGCTGCGGCCTGGGTGCACTCGCCCGTCGAACGCACCGCGTGGCCGACCGGCAGGCCGGCGTCCCACAGCAATGCGAAGAAACGTGCCAGGGCCGCGTGGCCCGCGCGCTGCGCTTCGGCCTCCGCCAGCACCAGCAGGTCGATGTCCGATTGCGGGAATAGTTCTCCACGGCCGTAACCGCCGACCGCGAACAGCACCAGCGGCGCGTCCGCATCGATGCAGCGTGCCCACGCCTCGCGCACAAGTGCATCGACCGCCTGCGTGCGCGCGACCAGCAGCTGGTCGATGTCCTCGCTACGGTCGAAGCGCGCCGCGAGTGCACCGTCGACATGGGCCAGCAAGGTGCGGCTGGCAGCTGCCCAGCGGCTGTCGTTCTGTTCGGGCGGCCGCGCCGGAAGCCCGTCTGCGGCAGCCGGCGTGCTCACAGGTCGTTGTCGTCGCCAGGCAGCCGGGTGAGGATCTCGACGCCGTCGTCTGTGACCACGAGGGTGTGCTCCCACTGCGCCGAGAGCTTGCGGTCCTTGGTGACCACCGTCCAGCCGTCCGGCAGTAGCCGGGTCTGGCGGTTGCCTTCGTTGATCATCGGCTCGATGGTGAAGGTCATGCCCTGCTTCAGCACCAGGCCCTCGCCGGCGCAGCCGTAGTGCAGCACCTGCGGATCCTCGTGATAGATGCGGCCGATGCCGTGGCCGCAGTACTCGCGCACCACCGAGAAGCGTTCGGACTCGGCGTACGACTGGATCGCGGCGCCGATGTCACCCAGAGTCGCGCCGGGGCGGACGGTGCGGATGCCGCGGAACATCGCCTCGCGGGTCACGTCGACCAGCCGCCTGGCCATCACCGAAGGCGTCCCGGCGTAATACATGCGACTGGTGTCGCCGTGCCAGCCGTCCTTGATCACCGTGACGTCGATGTTGACGATGTCCCCATCCTTGAGCACCTTGGCCGGGCTGGGGATGCCGTGGCAGATCACGTTGTTGACCGAGGTGCAGACCGTGGCCGGGAAGCTCCGGTAGCCGACGTTGGCCGGGATCGCCTGCTGCACGTTGACGATATGGTCGTGGCAGATGCGGTCCAGTTCCTCGGTGCTCACCCCTGGCTTCACGTGCGGGGCGACCACCTGCAGCACCTCGGCGGCCAGACGCCCGGCGACGCGCATCTTCTCGATCTCTTCGGGGGTCTTGATGCTGATCGACATCGGGCCATTATCGCCCATTCACCGCCTGATCCGGCCTCTGGTTGCCCGTAACCAGCTGTTACGGCTACAATTCCCCGGCTTTTCCGGGCTCCGGCCCGCAAGAACCGCCCATGCCGGGCGTCACCGGCGAATCCACACCCGCTGCAACCACCCGTGCCGGGGTGCCTCGCAAGAGGTTCGGACACGGAAGCAGCGGGGAGGCCCAACCCCGGAACCTTCGCCCTCGCGAGAGGACGACCGCCATCCACCCATCGGCGGCCGGTTCCATGCCATCGGAGTTACCTGCAATGCCCCAAGTCACCATGCGCCAGATGCTGGAAGCCGGCGTCCATTTCGGCCACCAGACCCGCTACTGGAATCCCAAGATGGCGCCCTTCATCTTCGGCGCCCGCGGCAAGATCCACATCATCAACCTCGAGAAGACCGTGCCGCTGTTCAGCGACGCGATGAACTTCATCTCGGCGATCGCGCAGAAGCGCGGCATGATCCTGTTCGTCGGCACCAAGCGTTCCGCGCGCGACGCGATCAAGGAAGAGGCCGAGCGCTGCAACATGCCGTACATGACCCAGCGCTGGCTGGGCGGCACCCTGACCAACTTCGCCACCGTCAAGAAATCGGTGTCGCGCCTGAAGGAACTGGAAGCCGGCGAGACCGACGGCACGTTCGAGAAGCTGGTCAAGCACGAAGTGCTGGGCCTGCGCCGCGAGCGCGACAAGAAGTTCGCCTCGCTCGGCGGCATCAAGGAAATGAACCGCCTGCCCGACGCGCTGTTCGTGATCGACATCGGCCATGAAGACATCGCCGTCAAGGAAGCCAGGAAGCTCGGCATCCCGGTGATCGCGGTGGTCGACACCAATTACGATCCGGTGCTGGTCGATTACCCGATCCCGGGCAACGACGACGCCATCCGCGCCGTGCAGCTGTACGCCCGCGCCGCCGCCGACGCGGTGCTGGAAGGCAAGGCCGCCGCTCCGCAGGTCGCGGTGCGCGAAGACGACTTCGTCGAACTGGATGCCGAAGGCAACCCGGTCGCCGACAAGAAGGGCGCCTCGCGCGGCCGCGCCCCGGCCAGGAAGCCTGCCCCGAGCAAGGCCGAGGAGGCCCCGGCGCAGACCCCTGCCCTGAGCAACGTCGAAGTGGCTGCCGCTCCGGCCGCAGGCGGGGAGCCGGCGGAAGAAACCGCCACCGGCACCGCTGCCGCTACCGAAGAAGCTCCGGCCGCCGAGTAATCCGGTTGTCATGCGGCCGCACCGCTGCGCGGCCGTCGCCATACGTAGGGCGGGTCTTGACCCGCCATTCCGAAAGCCGGCGGGCCAAGGCCCGCCCTACATTTTTTTGAGGTCCCCATGGCAGAAATCACCGCTTCCCTGGTCAAGGAACTGCGCGAGCGCACCGGCGCCGGCATGATGGAGTGCAAGAAGGCGCTCACCGAGAACAACGGCGACATCGAGGCCGCGGCCGACTGGCTGCGCAAGACCGGCCTGGCCAAGGCCGACAAGAAGGCCAACCGCATTGCCGCCGAAGGCCGCATCGCGATGGCGCAGGCCGACAACAAGGCCGTGCTGGTCGAGATCAACTCCGAGACCGACTTCGTCGCCAAGGACGCCAACTTCCTTGCCTTCACCGGGGCCGTCGCCCAGGCTGCGCTCGCAGTCGACGACATCGACGCGCTGAAGGCGGCGAAGCTCGATGGTGCCTCCGTGGAGGGTGACACGGTTGAAAGCAGGCGTTCGGCGCTGATCGCCAAGGTCGGCGAGAACGTGCAGGTCCGGCGCATGGCGCACATGGACAGCGCGAACAACATCGGCGCGTACGTCCACTGCGGCCGCATCGGCGTGCTGGTCGAGGTCAAGGGCGGCAATGCCGAGCTGGCACGCGGCCTGGCCATGCACATCGCCGCGATGAACCCGCCGTACATCTCGCCCAGGCATGTGCCGGCCGACTTTGTCGCCCGCGAGAAGGAAATCGCCCTGGCGCAGGTCAAGGATTCCGGCAAGCCGGCCGAGATCCTCGAGAAGATGATATCGGGCAAGGTCGCCAAGACCGTTTCCGAGATCACCCTGACCGGCCAGCCCTACGTGCTCGACACCAACCAGACGGTCGAGGCCGCGCTCAAGGCCGCCGGCGGCGCGCAGGTGCTGGACTTCGTCCGCCTCGCCGTCGGCGAGGGCATCGAGAAGCAGGCCGACGACTTCGCCGCCGAAGTGATGAAGCAGGCCGGGCTGGCGTAAGCCTTTGCTTCATTGTCGCAACAAAAAACCCGCGAGCGATCGCGGGTTTTTTGTTGCGCCGCCAGACCCATGCGACGTGCGTTCCGAAAGCAGCGTGCTCATGGTTTGCGTTCCTGCGTCCGTGGCGGGTATTTGATGGTCTCGGGCGGCGGCCAGTGCAGGCCGGATTCGGCGAGCCTGGCTTTGAAATTGGGCGTGGCGTCGAGGTCGAAAGGCGCGCCGCATTGGCACAAGCCGGTCAACAAAACCAGCATCAGGGCGCCGCCGGGACGCGCGTCGAACGCGGCGGCGCGTCGATTGGCTTCGGCGCGGTTGCCGGAAAGCGCGGCCTCGACCGCATCGACGGACGACCATGCGTTGAGTTGCGAGCCGGTACGATCGAATGCCTGCAAGCGGTCATGGATCGTTGCCGCGCTCTCACCGGACGCCCTGCCAAGGACGATCTGCGCGATGGCAAAGAACTCGGTGTTGGCGTCCACGGTTGCCAGCAACGCTCGCGCTTCATCGAGACGCCCGAGCCCGATCAGTGCCCGGACCCGTTGGATGGTCAGGGGCGAGGCACCACCCATGGTCTTTTCAGCCGCCGCCACGATGTCCAGCGCAAGCTGCGGACGCCCTGCCCAATTGGCCGCCTCCGCACGGCGGTTGAAGTTGCCCATACCCAAGGGATCACACACCGTGATTCGCGCACCGAGGTTCTCAAAGCGCTCGCCATAACCGAACACGTTGGCGAACTGCGGCAGCCAGTTCGGGGCGCTGCAACCTTCATGCGCGAGCGCGGCGTCGATGCGGGCCGACAATCCGCGCCAGTCGTCGCTCAGCAACTGCCGGTCTACCTCGATGAATAAACGTTGCTGCGCGTCATGGCTGCTGGCCGCGGCCAGGTCGAGGTTACGCAGGGCAGCGCGCCGTGCTTCGATACGTTCGGCCTGGGTCCGGTTGTCGGAGATCAGCAGGTGGTCGTACAAGTCGGTCGCCGCAAAATGTGCCAGCGAGAAGTCGGGCTCCAATGTCGTCGCCTTGTCGAACTCGACGTTAGCCAGGCGCAAGGTGTCGATCAGGTTCGGGCTGCGATCTGGGTTGTGCGCATCGTCAAAGAGCTTCAGGCCTTTCTGGTAGGCGATGAAGGCATCGACGTTCTTGATCCCGGCCTCGCGCATGCGCGTGCGCTGCTGGTCGTCCAGCACGACGTCGAGCGCGCCGGCCACCTGCTCGGCGATGTCCAGTTGCACGGCCAGGGTGTCCTTCAGCGTCCGGTCATAGGTCTGCGACCACAGGTGGATGCCGTCGGAAGCGCGGATCAACTGGGCGGTGATGCGCGCCCGCTCCCCCTCGCGGCGCACGCTGCCTTCCAGGATGCTGGCCACGCCGAGCTTTTCGCCAATGGTTCGCAGGTCCTCGTTCTTGCCCTTGAACTGGAACGACGAGGTGCGGCCGACCACCTGCATGCCATCGATGCGCGCCAACGAGTTGAGGATTTCTTCGGACACCCCGTCGGAGAAGAATTCGTTTTCCGCTTCGCCGGACATGTTGACGAAGGGAAGCACCGCAATCGACTTTGGCGGCGCAGCCACAGCTGCAACCGGAGTTGGCCTCGCCGTGGCGGCGGGCGCTGTGGCTGCCGTTTGAGGCATGGTTTGGCCGTGGAAATACCAGCCCAGTGCCAAAACAACGAGTAACGTTGCCGCGGCAAATAGTCGTTTGCTACCCGTACTGCTGGCATCGATCTTCAAACCATTTGGCGTTGTCTCGTAAACCCAGGCCATGACAACGGCGATGGGAAATCCGAGTAGCGCTATCAGGATAAACACCCGCAACACCCAAGGCGGCGCGTCGAAGGCCGGAAATCCAATCGATACCGCTTGTACGGCCAGCCAGGCCAGCACCAAATAGGCCGCCCCGATCTGGAAGACCTTGCGACGCTTGAGTTCAGCGATCAGCGACATTCCCGTCCCCACGGGCCGCGCATGATGAGCGCGGCCTGTCAGTTTCGGAGCATGCCAGAAACACGGGGTCAGAGCCGAAAAAGTCCCTTGGGTCGGCCTCACAATTGCAATACCCAGCAAATGGGTCGGAAGCGACATTCGGATGCTTGTCCGGCTTCGACAGGGCATGGAGCTCGGGCCATCCGCTACAATCCCGGCGTTTGCTCGCCCGGAGTCCGCCATGTCCCAACTCGCCTATCGCCGCATCCTGTTGAAGCTGTCCGGCGAGGCGTTGATGGGGGACGAGGACTACGGCATCGACCCGAAGGTGATCGGACGGCTGGCGCACGAGGTGATCGAGGCGCAGCAGGCCGGCGCAGAGGTCGCGCTGGTGGTGGGCGGCGGCAATATCTTCCGCGGCGCGGGGCTGGCCGCCGGGGGTATGGACCGGGTGACCGGCGACCAGATGGGCATGCTCGCCACCGTGATCAACGCGCTGGCGATGCAGGACGCGCTGGAGAAACTCGGCGCCAAGGCGCGGGTGATGAGCGCGATCAAGATCAACGACGTGTGCGAGGACTACATCCGCCGCCGCGCGATCCGGCATCTCGAGAAGGGCCGGCTGGTGATCTTCGCCGCCGGCACTGGCAATCCGTTCTTCACCACCGATTCCGGGGCCGCGCTGCGCGCAATCGAGATCGGCGCCGACCTGCTGCTGAAGGCGACCAAGGTCGACGGCGTCTACGACAAGGATCCGAAGAAGCACGCCGATGCGATCCGTTACGACAGGCTCAGCTATGACGAGGTCATCGCCCGCAACCTGCAGGTCATGGACACCGCGGCATTCGCGCTGTGCCGGGACAGCGACCTGCCGCTGCGCATCTTCGACATGGGCCACCCCGGCGTGCTGCTGCGCGTCCTGCGTGGCGAGAACATCGGCACCCTGGTGCAGGGACGCAGCTGATCGCATGTCGCACGAGCGCCCCATGGGCGCGATGACGTTTCCCGTTAAAGCCCGGATCGCGCCCATGGGGCGTTCCTGCAGTGAAATTGTGTCCGCGTCCGTGCGTGGATCACCATAGCCGGATGTCGCATGCCTATCCCAGCCATGGCGCCGGCTCTGCGACACGCGCCTTCGCCATGGTCACGCTGATCAACCTCGCCTATACCGTGGTCGAGGCCGGCTACGGTTTCGCCACCGACTCGCTGGCGCTGCTCTCCGACGCGCTGCACAACTTCGGCGACGTGCTCGGCCTCGGCCTGGCTTGGGGCGCCGCGGTCCTCGCCAAACGTCCGCCGACCGGTCGCCACACTTACGGCTGGCGTCGCGCGACCCTGCTCTCGCCATTGGCCAATGCCCTGCTGCTGGTGGCGTTCGCCGGCGCGCTCGGCTGGGAAGCGATGCGCCGGCTCGGCGCGCCACCGCAGATCCCGGCGCTGCCGGTGATCGTGGTCGCCGCGATCGGCATCGTGGTCAACCTTGGCGCGGCCTGGCTGGTGCGTGACGGCCATGCCCGTGACCTCAACCGGCGCGGCGCGTTCGTGCATCTGCTCGCCGATGCCGCGGTGTCGCTGGCGGCGGTGCTGGCTGGCGTGGGCATGCTGACGCTGGGCTGGCGCTGGCTCGACCCCGCCATCGCGCTGCTGGTCGGCGCGGTGGTCGCGGTCGGCGCCTTCGCCCTGCTGCGCGATGCCTTCAATGCGTCGATGGACGCGGTGCCTGCCGGCATCGACCAGGTCGCGGTGCGCGACCATCTGGCCGCACAAGATGGCGTGGTCGCCGTGCACCACATCCACATCTGGTCGCTCGGCGCCGGCGAGGTGGCGATGACTGCGCACCTCGTGCGACCCCAGGACGATGACCACGACGGTTTCATCGACCGCCTCGTACTTGATCTCGACCATCGCTTCGGCATCAACCATCCCACCCTGCAGATCGATCGCAGCAATACCTGCGAGCACGACCAGCACGACCAGGCACCGCACGGTGACCTGCCGTAGGGGCCATCCGGCGCCGCCAGCCTGGCCGTTTTCGGGCATTCGGTATACTTCGGCGATGATGAATCCGGTCCGGAGCGGGCAATGATCAGCGACATCCAGAAAGACGCGCAGACCCGCATGACCAAGAGCGTCGAGGGATTGCGCCACGACCTCACCAAGGTCCGCACCGGACGCGCATCGACGGCGCTGGTCGACCATCTCAAGGTGAACTACTACGGCTCCGAAATGCCGCTGACCCAGTGCGCCAGCATCGCTGTCACCGACGCGCGCACGCTGACGATCACGCCGTGGGAAAAGCAGATGGTCGGCCCGGTGGAGAAGGCGATCCTCGCCTCCGACCTCGGCCTGACCCCCAACACCGCCGGCACCGTGATCCGCATCAACCTGCCGGCACTCACCGAGGAGCGCCGCAAGGAGCTGTCCAGGCACGTGCATGGCGAAGGCGAGGACGCCAAGGTCGCGATCCGCAACGTGCGCCGCGATGCCAACCATCAGGTCAAGGAACTGCTGAAGGACAAGCAGATCACCGAGGATGAGGGCGGCCGCAGCGAAGCGGACATCCAGAAGCTCACCGACAAGGCGATCAAGGACGTCGACGAGGTGGTGAAGGCCAAGGAACAGGAGCTGATGGCGGTCTGACCGAAGTCGTCCGCATGAGCACGCCCCCGCCTGCGCCAGTTCGCATCCCGCGCCACCTTGCCGTGATCATGGACGGCAACGGCCGCTGGGCGCAGCAACGTCGGCGTCCGCGTGTCATCGGCCATCGCGCGGGCGCTCGCGCGGTCAACCTGTGCATCGACTTCTGCCTCGAGCAGGGCATCGAGGCGTTGACCCTGTTCGCCTTCTCCAGCGAGAACTGGGGACGGCCGGACGAGGAAGTCGGCGCGTTGATGAAGCTGTTCATGAACGCGCTGGAGCGCGAAGTCTCGGAACTGCATCGTCGCGACGTGCGCATCCGCTTCATCGGCGAACGCGAGCGCTTCAACGCGGCGATCCGTGCGCGCATGGACGATGCCGAGGCGCAGACCCGCGCCAACTCGCGCCTGACGTTGACCATCGCCGCCAGCTACGGCGGGCGCCATGACATCGCCGCGGCCGCGCGCAGCCTCGCCACCGACGTCGCCACCGGGACGTTGCAGCCGCAGGACATCGACGAAAACATGTTCGCCAGCCGGGTCGCACTGGCCGACCTGCCGCCACCGGACCTGTTCATCCGCACTGGCGGCGATTTCCGGATCAGCAATTTCCTGCTGTGGCAGCTGGCCTACACCGAGCTGTGGTTCACCGAAACGTTGTGGCCGGAGCTCGATGCCGCCACACTGCGCCGCGCCCTCGATGACTACGCCAGCCGCGAACGCCGCTTCGGCTTGACCGGCGCGCAGGTCGCCACCGCCCCTGACGAGACTTCCGCATGACCAAGACCCGCGTGCTCGCGGCGCTGGCACTGGCCCCGCTCGTTATCGCCGCGATGCTGTTGCTGCCGACGCCGTGGCTGGTCGCACTGGCCGCGGTGCTATTCCTCGCCGGCCTGTGGGAGTGGTTCAGGCTTGCCGATGTCGACGACACCCTCGCCCGCAGCGTATTGCTGGTCGCCAATCTCACGCTGATGGTGGCGATCGTGTGGGCCTCGCATTCTGCGACAGGGGGCTCGCTGGTCTTGTTTCGCCTGGCCACCGTGGTCGGCGTGATCTGGTGGTTGCTGGCGGCGCTGTGGCTGAAGCATTACACCTTCGCCTCCGACCACGACACCCATGCTCGCGCGTTCAAGCTCGCGGCCGGCACGCTGGCCGTGGTGCCGGCGTGGTGTGCGGTGGCCTGGATCCATGCCGAACCGCCGTACGGCCACCGCTGGCTGTTGGTGGCGATCGTCATCGTCTGGGCGGCCGATTCCGGCGCCTATTTCGTCGGTCGCCACTACGGCAAGCGCAAGCTCAGTCCA
>JBDSFV010000158.1:0-7238 GCA_039919355.1 Luteimonas sp.
TGCGCATCGTCGAGGGTCGCAAGTTCGGCGCCGGCCGGCGCGAGCTGGTGGTCGGCAAGGGTGCACAGAATCAGTACGTCGGCCTGGAAGTCGGCAAGCAGGTCGAGTTCGGCAACCAGCCGTGGACCATCGTCGGCCTGTTCGAATCCGGCGACTCGCACGAATCGGAACTGTGGGCCGATGCCGAAGTGCTGGGCCCGACCTACCAGCGCACCGCGTTCCAGTCGGTGACCGCGCGGCTCGACGGCAAGGACGGCTTCCAGCGGCTCAAGGCCTCGATGGCGGCCGACCCGCGGTTGAAGCTGGACGTCGAGACCACCCGCCATTACTACAACAAGCAGTCCGAGGGCCTGACCAGGATCATCCAGATCCTCTGCACCGTGGTCGGCACGATCATGGCGATCGGCGCGGTGTTCGGCGCGCTCAACACCATGTACGCGGCGGTCGGCGCGCGCGCGCGCGAGATCGCGACCATGCGCGCGCTCGGCTTCCGCGGGCTGCCGGTGGTGGTCGCGGTGATGCTGGAAACCATGCTGCTGGCGCTGCTCGGCGGCACCCTCGGCGCGGCGCTCGCGTGGCTGATCTTCAACGGCTATACCGCGTCCACGTTGAGCGGCAACTTCAGCCAGGTGATGTTCCAGTTCAAGGTCGCCCCGGAGCTGATGTGGACCGGGCTGAAGTGGGCGCTGGGCATCGGCCTGGTCGGCGGTCTGTTCCCCGCACTGCGCGCGGCGCGGCTGCCGGTGACCGAGGCGCTGCGCGCGGCGTGATCAGGCCGGCGCGGCAGCGGGCACGGACTTGCCGCGTGCCCGCCAGAGGCCGTCGACGGCGAAGATCGCCAGCGCGATCCAGATCAAGGCGAATCCGACCGCGTGGTCGCGATCGAAGGTTTCGCCGAACACCAATACACCCAGCAGGAACTGCAGGGTCGGGGCGATGTACTGCATCAGCCCGACCACCGACAGCGGCACGCGCCGCACCGCGTAGGCGAAGCCGATCAGCGGCAACGCCGTCAGCGCGCCACCGATCACCAGCATCGCGTCCAGTCCCAGGCCCCAACCATCGAGAAAACCGCCAACGCCGTGCGCCTCGCCCCACAGCAGCACCGCCAGTGCGGGCAGGAACAGGTACACGCTTTCGACGCCCAGCCCCGGAATCGACTCGACCGCGGCCAGCTTGCGGATCAAGCCGTACAGTGCGAACGACAGCGCCAGGCCGATCGCGATCCACGGCGGATGTCCGTATTGCACGGCCAGCCACAGCACGCCGGCACTGGCCAGCGCCACCGACAGCCACTGCACGCGATTGAGCCGCTCGTGCAGGAACACCACGCCGATGAGCACGTTGACCAGCGGATTGATGAAGTAGCCCAGGCTGATCTCGACCACGTGCCCCGCGTTCACCGCCCAGATGTACAGACCCCAGTTGAAGGCGATCAGCACGCCGCTGAGTGCGAGCATCCAGGCCACCCGCGGCTGCGCCAGCGCGGCGCGCAACCAGTCGCGGCGCTGCCAGCACAACCAGCCGACCACCATCACCGCGCTCCATACGATCCGGTGCACCACGATCTGCAGCGACGGGACCGCCTTCAGCAGGTGCCAGTACAACGGCATCAGGCCCCACAGCACGAACGAGGCGGCCGCGACCCACAGACCGCGCCGGTCCAACGACATCGTCGCGGTCATGCGGCCGGCTCCGCAGGCGCCTTCGGCACGCGCGTCTTCGCCAGGGTGATGATCACCACGCCGGCGAGGATCACCGCCATCGCGCCCAGATCGTGGGTGCTGAAGCGTTCACCCGCGAGCAACGCGCCGAACGCCACCGCGATCGGCGGGTTGACGTAGGCGTAGCTGGTGGCGAGCGCCGGGCGCACGTGGTGCAGCAGCCAGACGTAGGCGGTGAAGCCGAAGATCGAGCCGGCGACGACCAGGTACAGCAGCGCCGCGGTCGCGCCGAGCGACGGCACGCCGGCGAAGCGCTCGCCGGTGACCAGCGCGGCGCCGAGCATCCACGCGCTGCCGGCGAGCATCTGCCCGCTCGCGGCCATGAACGGTTCCGGCAGGTCGAGATCGCGGCTCCAGATCGAGCCCCAGGCCCAGGCCAGCGGCGCGATCACCAGGCACACCAGTCCGAGCGTGGATGCCGACAGCGCGCTGCCTGCGTTCAACCACACCACGCCGGCGAAACCGACCCCCAGCCCGATCCATTCGACCTTCGACGGATGCCGGCCGCGCAGCATCGCGAACACGCCGGCGAACAACGGCATCGACGCCACCGCGATCGCGGCCAGGCCGGAAGCAACTTCGGTCTCGGCCAGGTTCACCAGCCCGTTGGACAGCAGCACCATGAAGATCGACAGCACCGCCAGCGTGCGCCACTGCCTCGCCGTTGGCGGCTTCGCGCCGCGCCGGCGCAGCACCACGTACATCAGCGCACCGGCGAGGAACATGCGGATCGCGCCGAGCAGGAACGGTGGATAGCTGTCGAGCGCGAAGCGGATCGCAAGATAGGTCGAGCCCCAGAGGATGTAGACCGAGGCGAGCGCGAAGGCGACGGCGATGCCGGCGGACGCGGTTCTTTCGACGCTGGCTGTGGTGGTGCTCATGGCATCCGGGCAGGGAAGCGAAAGGCAATGCTCAAAGCCTATCGGCGGGGCGAGCGTCGCGGTTGATAATTCGTGCGCTTAAACGCAAAATTCTTGCGTGGCCCGCGCACCCGCAACCCTCGACGATTTCGACCATCGCCTGCTGCAGCTGCTGCAGCGCGACGGTAGCGCGACCCTGTCCGCGCTCGGCGACGCCGTCGGCCTGTCGGCCAGCGCCGTGCAACGACGCCTCACCCGCTACCGCAACAGCGGGCTGCTGCGCCAGGTCGCGGTACTCGACCCCAGGGCGCTCGGCAACATCACGCTCGCCGCGGTGTGGGTGACGATGGAGCGTGATTCGGCGAAAAGCCATGCCGCGTTCCGCGCGCGCATGCGCGCGGCGCCGGAAGTGCAGCAGTGCTACGTGCTTGCCGGCGAATGGGACTACCTCGTGATCCTGGCGACCAACGGCGTCGCCCGCCGCGAGGTCGCCGAACGGCTGTTCGCAGACGAGGGCAACATCCGCCGCTACGACACCCGCATGGTGTTCGACATCGTCAAGCACGGACTGGAGCTGCCGACGGGTTCGTCGCCGCGACGACGCACGCGGCGACCGGGCTGAGCCTCACGCAGCGCGTTCGCGCTGCAGCAGCTGCTGTTTCAGCGGCAGGCCCCAGCGGTAGCCGCCGAGCGAGCCATCGCCGCGGATCACACGGTGGCACGGCACGACGATCGCGACGCGGTTGTGCGCGCAGGCGCTGGCTACCGCGCGCGCCGCGTCCGGCTGCCCGAGTTGCGCCGCGAGCCCGGCGTAGCTGCGGGTCTCGCCCGGCGGGATCTTCATCAGCGCGTTCCACACCTTCTTCTGGAACGCGGTGCCGATCAGGTCGAGTGGCACCTCGCTGCGCTGGCCTGCCAGGCGCGCGGCGACCGCCTGCAAGCGCGGCGCGAGGAATTCGTCGCGGCCGGCGTCGACGCGCTGCAGCTGCGCCTGCGGGAATTCATCGCGCAGCTTCGCTTCCAGCGCGGACACGTCGTCGCCGAGTTCGACCATGCAGATGCCGCGCTGCGTGGTCGCCACCAGCGCGGTGCCGAGCGCGGTCGCGACCAGGCTCCAGCGGATCGTTTCGCCGGCGCCGCCGGCGCGATAGCGCGCGGGGGTCATGCCGAGTTTCGCGGCACCGGATTCGTACACGCGCGACGGCGAACCGTAGCCGGCGTCGTACAGCGCGGCGCTGACGTCATGGCCGTCGCGCAGCGCCGACTTCAGCATGCCGAGCTTGCGCTGGGCGAGGTATTCGGCCGGGCTCAGGCCGAAGCGCCCGGTGAATTTGCGTTGCAGGTGCGAGGCGCTGATGCCGACCGCGCGGGCGAGTTCGTCGAGGGTCGGCTCGCCGCCGTCGAGCAGTTCGCGGGCGCGTTGCAGGCGGTCATTCTGGATATTGTGGTCCCGGAGGCTCATGGCCAGACGATAACGGGCGCCCGAGGCGCCCGCTATCCGATTCTTGCGTTGTCACCAAGCGTTTTTACAGGAGCAGCCTATTCCGCCCAGTGCGTGGCGACCTTGGTTTCGGGCAGCACCTGCACCGTCAGCTGCTGGTCGTGCACCAGCATCCGGGTGGCATCGGCGAGGATCGCGGCCGACTCGCGCAGCAGCGGGTCAGGACGCTTCTCCGCGGCCTTCTCGCGCGCGGCGTCCTTGGCGATGTTGCGCTCGTTCGACTGCAGGCCGTCGTCGGCGGAATCGTCGGCGAGCGGATCCAGGTCCAGGCCCAGCGCCTTGCGTTCGGCCTGGCGCTGCTGGCGCTTGGCTTCCTGCCTGTCGCGCTCGGCGCGGCGTTCGGCCTCGTTGAGCGAGACGTATTTCTTGGCCTGCTCGGTACGGAACTCGGACACGTCCTGCGACCACCACTGGAATTCCTTGTCGCTCGCCACGCGCGCGTCGTGCATGGCGTCGAGCCTGGCCAGCATCGGCGCGAAGTTGCCGTAGCGCGTGTGTGGCACCGCCGCGATCCGCGTCCACGGCAGCGCGTTGTCGTAGGTGCTCTCGCCGAACTCGCTGGCGTCGACCGTGACCGGGAAGCGGATGTCCGGCACCACGCCCTTGTTCTGGGTGCTGCTGCCGCCGGGCAGGAAGAACTGGGCGATGGTCAGCTTGACCTGGCCGAAGCGGGCCTGCTCGTTCGCCGGCCAGCGGTCGAGGTCGACCAGGTTCTGCACCGTGCCCTTGCCGAAGGTGGTCTCGCCGATGACGAGGCCACGACCGTAATCCTGGATCGCGCCGGCGAAGATCTCCGACGCCGACGCCGAGCCGCGGTTGATCAGCACTGCCAGCGGGCCGTCCCACGACACGCCTGCGGTGCGGTCGGCCTCGACGCTGACGCGGCCGCCGGATTCGCGCACCTGCACCACCGGACCCTTGTCGATGAACAGGCCGGTGAGTTCGACCGCTTCGGTCAGCGAACCGCCGCCGTTGTTGCGCAGGTCCATCACCACGCCATCCACCTTCTGCGCGCGGAACTGCTGCAGCAACCGCCCGACGTCGCGGGTCGCCGAGGCATAGTCGCCATCGTGGCTGCGGCGACCCTCGAAATCCTGGTAGAAGCCCGGCAGCTTGACCACGCCGATGCGCCTGGCCGGCGCGGCGCCGCTCGCCGGAATGGTGATGGTCTCGGCCTTGGCCGCGTCCTCGGACAGCTTGATCTTGTCGCGGGTCAGCAGGATGCGGTTTGGCTTGCTGTCGAGGCTGGCTTCCGGCGGGATCAGGTCGAGCCGCACCTGGGTGCCCTTCGGCCCCTTGATCTTTTCGACCACGTCGTCGATGCGCCAGCCGACCACGTCTTCCATCACGCCGTTGGCGCCCTGCCCGACCGCGACCACGCGGACGCCGGGTACCAGCTTGTTGCTGCGCGCGGCAGGACCGCCGGGCACGATCTCGCGGATCACCACCACGTCGTCCTGCTTCTGCAGCACCGCGCCGATGCCTTCCAGCGACAGCGACATCGCCTGGTTGAAGCGCTCGGCGGTGCGCGGGTTGAAGTAGTCGGTGTGCGGATCGATCGCGCTGGTATAGGCGTTGAGGAAACTCTGGAACGCGTCCTCGCCGTTGAGCTCGGCAATGGTGGAAGCCAGGTTGGCGTAGCGCTTGTCGAGCGTCTTGCGGATTTCCTCGGGTTGCTTGCTGGCCAGCTTCAGGCGCAGCCAGTCGTTGCGCACCGACTGCTTCCAGATCGCGTCGAGCGCGGCGCTGTCTGCGGCCCACGGCGCATCCTCGCGGTCGTAGTACCAGCGCTGGTTGCCGCCGAAGTCGAAGATGTCCTGCTTGAGCAGGACGCGCGCATAGGCCGAGCGTTCGTCCACCCGTTGCTTGTACAGCGTGAACATGGCGTAGGCCGGTTCCATCCCGCCGCCCTTGATGGCATCGTCCAGGGCGGTCCTGTACGGCCCGAATTTCGCCACGTCCTGCGCGGTGAAGAACACCTTGCCGGCGTCGAGCGCCTCCAGGTAGCGCTTGAAGATGTCGGCGGAGAGCGCGTCGTCGAGCGCGCGCGGGCGGTACGCGTAGCGGCTGTCCGACAGCAGGCCATAGACCAGCTTGGCGGTGGTGACCTGGACCGCGGTCGGTCCGGCCGGGATCGCGTCGCCGTGGCCGTTGCCGCCGGCGCTGCCCGGTGCGCGCGCCAGCAAAACCAGCGGAGCGGTGAGGGCCAGGACCAACAGGGTGTGATGCGCTTTCATCGATACTCTCGCGGCCGCTGGGGCCGAGTGACGTGGGGATGGCTCAGACTGCGGACTACAGGGACGGCCGGACAGTGCCGAAAGTTGCGCTGCAGCAGGGCCGATTCACTGTAACTGCAGCCATTGCAGCGGATGTGAACGGAATGTCAGCCGCAATCCACCCGTTCGTCGCGCACCGCACGGCCGCGCGACTGTTCAGGCAGCGACGCCGGCTTCCATCGCCTGGCGATCGGCATGGTAGGAGGAGCGCACCAGCGGGCCCGAGGCGACATGGCTGAAACCCAGTGCCATGCCGAACTCCTGCAGTGCCTTGAATTCGTCCGGCGTCCAATAGCGCAGCACCGGATGGTGGTGCGGGCTCGGACGCAGGTACTGGCCGATGGTGACCATGTCGACAGCGTGCGCGCGCAGGTCGCGCAGCGTGGCCTGCACCTGCGCCATGGTCTCGCCGAGGCCGAGCATGATCCCGGACTTGGTCGGCACTTCCGGGTGCTGCTGCTTGAACTTCTGCAGCAGGGTCAGCGACCACTGGTAGTCGGCGCCCGGGCGCACGTTGGGATAGAGGTCCGGGACGGTCTCGACGTTGTGGTTGAACACATCGGGCGGACGGGTGGCGAGGATCTCCAGCGCACGTTCCATCCGGCCCTTGCCGCGGAAGTCGGGCGTCAGGATCTCGATCTTGGTGCGTGGACTGTCGCGACGGATCGCGGCGATGCAGTCGACGAAATGCCGGGCGCCTCCGTCGCGCAGGTCGTCGCGGTCGACCGAGGTGATCACCACGTAGCGCAAGCCCATGTCGGCCACGGTGCGCGCGAGGTTGGCGGGTTCCTCCGCGTCCGGCGGCTTGGGCCGGCCGTGGGCGACATCGCAGAACGAGCAGCGGCGCGTGCAGACCTCGCCGAGCACCATGAAGGTC